>DATKQA010000460.1:0-4789 GCA_035523835.1 Candidatus Sulfotelmatobacter sp. | reverse complement strand
AGCGCCGCCGCCGGTTGCGCGGCTCGGTCGGGTCGCAGACGCCCCATTCGCCGCCGATGCGCGGCACCCCGCCAGAGGTGCCGCAGCCGAGAATTGTCACGCGCATCAAGCCACTGCCTCGGACTTCGCCGGTTTCACCTTATCGAACAAGCGCAGAAAGTTCGCCGTGGTTGCCTGCGCGAACTCGGCCATGGGCATTTGCTTCAACCTGGCCACCTCGGCCGCCGTATGGGCGACGAAGGCCGGCTCGTTCCGCTTGCCGCGCTTCGGCACCGGCGCCAGATAAGGCGCGTCGGTCTCCACCAGCAGCCGGTCGAGCGGCAGGTCGCGCACGGTCGCCCGCAGGGCCTCCGCCTTGTTGAAGGTGACGATGCCGCTCAGCGAGATGTAGAAGCCGGCAGCGAGCGCCGCCTCGGCCAGTTGCCGGCCGGTGCTGAAGCAATGGATGACGCCGCGGAGCGGCGCCGCGGCAACCGCCTCGCCGAGGATGGCCGCGGTTTCGGCATCGGCGTCGCGAGTATGCACGATCAGCGGCAGGCCGGTGGCTTGCGCCGCCTTGATATGGGCGCGGAAGCTCTGCTCCTGCCGCGCCCGCGGACTGTGCTCGTAGTAGAAGTCGAGACCGGTCTCGCCGATGCCGACCACCTTCGGGTGCCGCGCCAGCGCGATCAGCCGCTCGGCATCGGCCGTCTCGCTCGCCGCCTCGTGCGGATGCACGCCGACCGAGCACCAGACGTTGGCGAAGCGCTCGGCCACCGCCCTCACCTGCTCGAAACGGCTGAGATGCGTGCAGATGGTCACCATGACGCCGACGCCGGCGTCCGCAGCGCGGGCGATCACGGCATCGAGCTCGTCGGCGAAATCGGCAAAATCCAGGTGGCAATGGCTGTCGACGAGCATCAGGAGGCACCCGCCTCGCTCTCGACGAAGCGCGGGAAGACGCCTTCCGGTTTCGGCAGCGGGGTCCCCGGCTTGAGCTCCGCCACCACATGGACGTGGCTGAAATCGCGCGCCCCGGCCGGCACGGCGAGCTGGTCGAGGATGCGCGCCGCCGCCGCCGGCACCACCGGCTGCACCAGGATGGCGAGCCGCCGGATCACCTCCGCCAGCACATAGAGCACGGTCGCCATGCGTGCCGGATCGCTCTTGCGCAGGCTCCAGGGCGCCATCTCGTCGACGTAGCGGTTGGCCTGGCCGACCAGGTCCCAGATGCGGCCGAGCGCCACATGGATCGCCTGGCGGTCGAAATCGGCCCGCAGCTCCTCCAGCAGCAGGAACGACCTGGCGAGGAGATCGTCGTCCGGCTGGAAGAACCTGCCCGGCTTCGGCACCGCGCCGGCGCAATTCTTGTTGATCATGCTGAGCACGCGCTGCACCAGGTTGCCGAAATCGTTGGCCAGGTCGGCGTTGATCCGCTGCACCATGGCACGGCGCGAGAAATCGCCGTCGTTGCCGAACGGCACCTCGCGCATCAGGAAATAGCGGGTCTGGTCGAGGCCGAAGGTGGCGATGATCTGGTGCGGGTCGATCGCGTTGCCGAGCGACTTCGACATCTTCTGACCCTCGATCGTCCACCAGCCGTGGGCGAAGATGCGGCGCGGCGGCGCGAGTCCTGCCGACATCAGGAAGGCCGGCCAATAGACCGCGTGAAAGCGCAGGATGTCCTTGCCGACCAGATGCAGGTCGGCGGGCCAGAAGCGCCGGTACTTGTCGCCGTTCGTGTCCGGGTAGTCGAGAGCGGAGATGTAGTTGGTGAGCGCGTCGAGCCAGACGTACATGATATGCGCGGGATCGCCCGGCACCGGCACGCCCCAGGTGAAGCTGGTGCGCGAGATGGAGAGGTCGCGCAGCTCGCCCTTGACGAAGCTGACCACCTCGTTGCGGCGGCTTTCCGGCAGGATGAAATCCGGGTTGGCCTCGTAATGCGCCAGCAGCCGCTCCTTCCAGGCCGACAGCCTGAAAAAGTAGCTCGGCTCCTCGACCCATTCGACCGGCGCGCCGGAAGGCGCCACGAACTTGCCGTCCGCCCCCTTGGTCAGTTCCTCCTCGCCATAGAAGGCCTCGTCGCGCACCGCGTACCAGCCGGCATAGCTGCCGAGATAGATATCGCCCTTCGCCTGCATGGCCTGCCAGATCGCCTGGCAGGACTTGTAGTGGCGCGGCTCGGTGGTGCGGATGAAATCGTCGTTGGAGGCATTCAACGCCTTGGCCAGCGCGCGGAAATTGGCCGAGACCTCGTCACAGAAGGCGAGCGGCGCCTTGCCGGCGGCGGTGGCGGATTTCTCCACCTTCTGACCGTGCTCGTCGGTGCCGGTGAGGAACTTGACGTCATAGCCGTCGAGCCGCTTGAAGCGCGCCAGCACGTCGCAGGCCAGCGTGGTATAGGCATGGCCGATGTGCGGCTTGTCGTTGACATAGTAGATCGGCGAGGTGACGTAGAAGCTCTGGCGCCGCGGCATGCTGTTCTCCTGACGGCCCCGGCGCACGGGGCGTGACGCTCAACCGCGCGCCGCTCGTCCCACGGCGAAAAGCGCGTTGAGCACGATCTGCTTGCGATCGAGGCTCACGCTATCCGCCCGCTCGAAAAGGCGAGCCACCTTTTCCCATACCTCGGCCCAGCGATCAAGATTGCGCCCCCGGCCCAGGCGTTGCAGCAAGGCGCCCTCCCCGGCGACGATTTCCGCCGGCGACCCGGCGCCGGCCGCGCTCCGCGCCAACCGCGCCAGCCACCAGGCGAAGAGATCGGTCCAGACCTGATAGGCGGCGGCATTCTCCCGACGGGCCAGATGCTCGCCGAAAGCGTGCATCTGTCCGACGTCGAGATCGGGCAGCCGCGCCAGGAGCTGGATCAGGTCGTGATAGAGCTGCACGCCGCCGCTCGCCGCCAGCGACAAGGCCCGCCCGGGGCTGCCTTCGGCCAAGCCGACCAGCGCCTGCCGTTCGGCCGGCGGCAGGTCCGGCAGGCGCTCGGCGACGATCGATGTCAATGCCGCCTCGCCAAGCGGCTTCAGCGTCAGGCGGCGGCAGCGCGAGCGGATGGTCGGCAGCAGGCCTTCCGGCGCATGCGACACGAGCAGCAGCAGGGATCGCGGCGGCGGTTCCTCCAGGATCTTCAGCAACGCGTTGGCGCCGTAGCGGTTCATTTCGTCCACCGCATCGACGATGCAGACGCGATAGCCGCCCTCCGCCGCCGTGAGGCGGAAGAAATCGACGATGCGGCGTACGTCCTCGGCCGGAATCTCGCTGCGCTGCCGGCCGGTCTTTTCGTTCACTGTGAGCTCGACGGTCAGCAGGTCGGCGTGGCCACCGGCGGCGATCCGGTGGAACAGCGGACTGCCCGTATCAATATCCAGGCCGGCGGGCGGCGCCGCTGCGCCGAACAGGCTGCCGGTGGCTGGGCTGCCGGCGTCGAGGACGAAGCGGGCAAAGCGATAGGCGAGCGTCGCCTTGCCGACGCCGCGCAGCCCGCCGATCAGCCAGGCGTGCGGCAAGCGACCGGCATTCCAGGCTTCCAGCAGGGTATGTTCGGCCTCGTCGTGGCCGGTCAGCCCGATGGTGCTGCGGGGATGCCCGCTTGCCGCCGGCGGCGCGATCGGCACTGGTTTCTTCACCGGTCCTGCTTCGGCGGCGTGGCGAGTTGCCGCGCCAGGTCGGGGAAGTGCGCCTGCAAGGCGGCCCTGGCTTGGTTCAGGACCGCGTCCGCCGAGCGCGTGGCGTCGAGATGGACATAGCGGCCGCCCTGCCGCGACTGATAGATGCGGCGCGCCCTTTCCAGAAATGCATCGGTCTCGAAGGTGCTGCGCCCGTCGCGGTTGCGCGCGATGCGCGACAGGCCGGTCGCCACCGGACAATCCAGGATGAAGGTGACATCGGGCAACAGGATCGCGCCGGCGAAGCGCGCGTAGAGCCGCTCGGCCTCGGCCAGGTCTTCGGCCTGGAAGGCGAGCAGCGAGTCGATATAGCGGTCGGTGATGACGGGCCGGCCGGCGGCGAGCGCGGGGCGGATCACGTCGGCCAGGTGCTGCAGCCGGTCGCGGTGGAAATACTCGATCTCGGTCGCCTTCGGCAGGCGCCCCGAGACGGCGGAATCGCGCAACCGCCTGCCCCACTCCGAACTGCCGGTCGGCTCCTTGGTGGCAACAGGATCAAGCGGCCGGAGCCATGCCGCCAGGGCCGCGACCAGGGTGGTCTTGCCGGAACCGTCGATGCCGTCGACCGCAATGAACATGCCGCAGGCTCTCTCCCGCTTCGGCCATATCCATTACGGCCGGCGCGGCGCGGCGTCTAGTGCCGCGGCGGCCCCCAGATCAGATAACTGACCGCCGCCGACAGACGCCCGCTGGCATTGAGCCGGCCGACGCTGTTCGCCGCGACCAGCGGCACGCTCATGGTCTCGAGGTTCGGCGCGCTCACTTCCAGGTGCCCGATGGGCTGGCCCTGCTGGATCGGCGCCGGCACCGGCCCGTCATAGACCACCTTCACCTTCAGATCGCGCCGTGCCGACTTGGCCAGCGTGACCACGAGATCGTGTTCGAGCACCAGGGGCACCCGCGGCTGCGCGCCGAGCCAGACGTCGGCCTCGTCGATCTTGTCGCCGGCCTTGAAGAGGGCGTAGTCGTCGAATTCACGGAAGCCCCATTCGAGCAGCCGCTGGGATTCCTGCGAGCGTTCGTTCATCGAGCCCAGGCCGTTCACCACCAGGATCAGCCGACGGTCGCCGCGTTTGGCCGAGGCGGTGAGGCCGTAGCCGCCTTCGTCGGTATGGCCGGTCTTCAGGCCGTCGACGGTC
>DATKQA010000459.1:0-9487 GCA_035523835.1 Candidatus Sulfotelmatobacter sp. | reverse complement strand
CGATCAGCCATCCCACCGTGCTGGCGGCGCGCGAGTGCTTCGAGACGATCGGCCTGTTCGACCTCGCCTATCGCAACGCCATGGATTACGACTGGCTGCTGCGGCTGCATCGCGCCGGCAGGCGCGGCGTCTATTCCGCCGGCATCCTCGGCCACATGACCCATGCCGGCGTGTCGAATCGGCAATTCAAGCGCACCATCGCCGAGGTGCAGGCGATCGCCATCGCCAACGGGCGGAACCGCCTGCTCGCGACCGTCGAAGCACGTGTCCGCTATCTGAAGACCGCGGCATCGGGGCCGGTGAAGCGTCACGCCCGGCCGCTCTACCAGTTGGTGCGTCGCGCCATCAACCGGTCGTATCGGCCGGCCTGACGTCCGACGGGTTCGGCTTCGGGCCGGGCCGGATTTCTCCCAATACCGATGCGCCGAGCCGCAGGGCCGGCCGTGCGAACAGGAACAGCCCCAGCACATAGGCGGCGGCGCCGAGCGGCACGGCGCCGAGCAGCAGGGCGAGCGGGTGCAGCCGCCCGCCGAGCAGGGCGAGCAGCGTCTGCACGGCGGCGGCCATGGTGGCGGTCGCCAGGATGATCGGGCCGAAGACGCGATATTGCGCCCAGGCGCTGACGCCGGTGACGCGGGCGATGAAGACCGGCATGACCGGCAGGGTGATGTAGCCGCGCACGACGAAGGCGATGGCGCTGGCATGCAGGCCCCATGGCGCGGCCGCCAGCATCAGCGCGACGCTGACGATCGCACCCGCCCCCGTGGTCGCAAGGTTGAGGTCGGGACGGCCGAGGCCGCCGACGATGCCGCCCCACAGCAGCGCGGCGGCGCCGGCGACGCCGTAGACGGCGATGATCTGGACGATCGGAACGCTGCTGGTCCAGCGCGGGCCGAAGAACAGCGGCACCATGGCCGGCGCGACCAGCACGAAGCCGATGAAGGCCGGGAGCGCCGCCATGGCGGTGATCTGCGTTGCCGCCAGGATGGCGCGCGACAACCGGGTCGGCTCATAGCGCAGCCGCGCGATGACCGGCACGGCGACGCTCGAGGCCGGCAGCGCCAGAAGCTGGATCATGGTCTCGACGATGCGAAGTCCGAGGCTGAAGGCGCCGAGCGCGGCCGCGTCGTAGAAATAGCCGATCAGGATGCGCGGGCTCTGGTTGAAGGTGAAGGCGGCGATGCGCAGCAGGAACATGTATTGGCCGTAGGACCAGAGCTCGCGCACATGGCGATGCGAATAGATCAATTGCGGCCGAAACGACGACTGACGCCAGATCGCGGCGGCCAGCACCGCGTTCTGTACCAGGAGATTGGCGACCAGGCTCCAGGCGCCGAAACCGGCGAACGCCAGCACGACGCCGGTCACGCCGGCGATCACGGTGCCGCCGGCGGAGGCGATGGCCAGGGCGCGAAAATTGAGCGCGCGCTTGAACAGGGCTGTCGGTACCGCCTGCAGCGCGGTGAGCGGCACCAGCAGGCTGAGCGCGCGCAAGACCGGCGCCAGGTCGGGTTGGTTGAAAAACCCTGCCAGCCCGTCGGCCGCCAGCACGACCGCGGCGGCGGCAAGCAGGCCGGCGCCGACGAGCAGCCAGAACAGGCTCGAAGCATGCGCCGGTTCCAGTTCCTTGGCCTGCACCAGCGCTTCGCTGAAGGTTTCGCCGAGCAAGGTCTGGCCGAACAGTGCGATGGTCGCCGCCAGCGCCACCAGGCCGTAGGCGGACGGCCCGAGCAGGCGCGCCAGGATCAGTACGACCAGGAACGAAACGCCCTGCGTCGTGACGCGCTCGACGGTGCCCCAGAATGCGCCCAGGGCCGCTTGCCTGCGCGATGCCATGCTCTAGATCAGGGCTGCAATGGTTTCCGAAAGCCTGTCGCCGAAGCGATCCCAATTGAGTCGCTGGCGATAGTCCTCGCGGGCCTCGCGCGCCATTTCGCCATAGCGCCCGGGCGTGGTCAGCGCCGCGTGGATCAGAGCGGCAAAGTCCTCTCCGGAGGTATCGGGAGGCCGCACGAAACCCGTCTCGCCATCGCGGACGATGGTCGGTATGCCGCCGGCCGTGGAGCCGATCACCGGCACGCCGAAAGCGGCCGCCTCGCAAAAAGCCTGGCCATAGGCCTCGGCGCGCGACGGCAGGAACAGAAAATGCGCGGCCAGCATGCTCGCAGCCAGCACGGCGAAATGCTCGGGCCGGCCCTTGTCGAGAAACGGGTGGATGGTGAAATGTTCCGCCGGCAGGCCCGGCGGATCGCAGCCGACGATGGTCGCGCGGGTCGCGATGCCCATGCGGTTCAAGGCCGCTACCGTCGCCACCAGGCGGTCGCCGCCCTTGCGCTGCCAGTCGCGTCCCAGGAAAATCAGATGGCACTGATCGAGCCGCCGCTTGGGAATCGCGGCGGCGACCGCCTCGTCCGGTATCGCCCGCGGCAGGTTGCCGCCCCAGGGGATGACGGCGATCCTGCCGGCGTCGGCGCCATAGCGGCCGACGGCGCTCCGTGCCGCCCATTCCGAGGGGAAGCTGGCGCAGGCGGCGGTGGCAAGCGCACGCTTTTCCTGCGCGTCGCCCAGGCGGCGAAAACGCCGGGCCGGCCGGCGGATATAGGTATCGACAAAATCGCCGAACACCTGGTCGGTGGCGAAGACGCGGGGACGGGGGCTTTCGACATAGCTCAGCGGCAGGGATGACGGCGCGAAAATCGCATCCGGCTTGACGGCGCTGAGTTCCCGCTCGATCCGGCGCGCGAGCGGCTTCAAGACTGCCGGCTCGCGCATGGGATGGTAATAGCGGCCGCCGACCTTGTACGCGGCACGCATCGGCAACCACCAGCGTTCGCCGGGGAGCGTCAGCGGAAACAGATCGACCACGTCGAAACGCTTCTGCAGTTGCAGCCGCATCGAGTAGGCATAACCGGACTCCGCGTTGCGGTTGCCGGCATCCCACAGCGAGACGAAGGCCAATTTCGGCTTCATGGGCGATGATCGGCCATGGCTAGGCGGCAGGCTTGGCGACGGCCGCCAGCTTTGCTCTGTCGATCATGGCGTGGCAGGCGCGGTCTGCTTCATGGCTTCGCCTTTTAGCATATTTTTCCGGATGAAAGAGCCTCGCGCCGCGCCGCCGCGCACGATGATTCAGATGCGGCCGAGGAAGCGCCGCATGACATAAAAATGCCACAGGCCGCGGCGTTTTCTGCGACAGGCCGATCCTGGCGCCGCTCGGGGCGCCGCGCTAGGGTGACGCCGCGCTGCGATCGCCTCTGTTGTCGGCATCACGATGGCCTGTCGCGCTCTCGTCGTCCGAATTGCCTTCCGCTGCGCCGGTGCGCTGTTCACCGGCGCGGTGCTGCTGACGTACTGTGGCGCGGCCGCGGCGGCGGGCGGTCGGGCGGCGCTGACGCCGCGGCAGCAGGCGCTGCATGTCCTCGATCGTCTCGCCTTCGGCCCACGGCCGGGCGATGTCGATCGGGTGGTGGCGATGGGCGTCGACCGCTATATCGACCAGCAGCTACATCCCGAAAGCATCCCTGAATCGCCTGCCGTCGCCAAACAGCTTGCCGCCATGCCGACGCTCCAGCTTGGCCCTGAGACGATTCTTGCCCGCGATGTGTGGCCGGGACGCGGCGCCGACGTGGCGGCGCTGATCGCGCGCAAGCGGCAGATCGATCACGACGTCAACGCCCAGCGCTATCTTCGTGCCGTCGAGAGCCCGCGGCAGTTGCAGGAGGTGATGGTCGATTTCTGGTTCAATCACTTCAACGTTTTCTGCTGCGACAAGGGTGTCATCGTCCGGCCGCTGCTCGGCTCCTATGAATTGCAGGCGATCCGGCCGCATGTCCTCGGCCGCTTCCGCAATCTCCTGGGCGCCACCGCGCATCATCCGGCGATGCTGACCTACCTCGACAACAGCTTCAACATCGTGCATCGCAACGAGGGCGGCGATGCCAGGCCGCGCGGCCTCAACGAAAACTATGCGCGCGAGCTGATGGAGCTGCATACGCTCGGCGCCGACGGCGGCTACGCCCAAGCCGATGTCATGGCGCTGGCGCGCATCCTGAGCGGCTGGCGTCTGCCGCCGCCGAACGACATCGGCCGCGGCACGCATGGCTTCTATTTCGACGCTGCGGCGCATGCGCCCGGCGACAAGCGGTTTCTCGGCCGGGTGATTGCAGCCGGCGGCGAGCGGGAAGGCGAGCAGGCGCTCGACATGCTGGCGGCGAGCCCGGCGACGGCCCGGCACATCGCCTTCCAACTGGCGCAGTATTTCGTCGCCGACGACCCTGATCCCCGGTTGGTCGACCTGCTCGCGCGCCGATTTGCCGAAACCGGCGGCGATATCCGCGCCGTGCTGACGACGCTCTTCCACAGCGCGGCGTTCTGGCAGCCGGCCAATGTCGGCAACAAGTTCAAGACGCCGTACCAATATGTCATCTCCGCCATCCGCGCCACCGGCCAGCCGATCGCCGACGGCGCCTTCGTCGGCGAACAGGTGGCGGCGATGGGCGAGCCGCTCTACGGCAAGGCGACGCCGGACGGCTACAAGAACACCGCCGCCGCGTGGCTAAGTCCCGATGCCTTGATCCAGCGCATCGTCTTTGCCGACCGCCTGGCCGCGGGCCAGTTGCCGCTGCAGCGGCCCTTCGCCGGCGTCATGCCGGCAAAACCGACAGGCGGTGCGCCGGCGCTCGCCGCGATGCCGGTTTCGGCCAAGGGGCCGCCCGGCGAACCGGTGGACGAGGCGGCCCTGCGGGCAACGCTCGATGGCCTCTTCTCGGCCCATACGCTCGGCACGGTGGCGCGCGAGCAGGGCGCCTTGCGCAGCGCCATGCTGCTGGCCAGCCCGGAATTCATGATGCGCTGATGAGAGGAGGCAGGCTGCCGATGCGACGACGGCAATTTTTGATTGGCGGCAGCGCGGCGGCCAGCTTCGCGGCGCTGCACGGCCGCTCGGCCTGGGCTGCGCGCGGCGCGGCAGCGGGCGGCAAGCGACTGATCGTGGTGATGCTGCGCGGTGCGGCCGATGGCTTGAACATCGTCGTGCCCCATGGCGAGCCGGCCTATTATGCCGCGCGGCCGCGGCTGGCGATCGCACGCCCCGGCAGCATCCATGGCGCGCTCGATCTCGACGGGCATTTCGGCCTGCACCCGGCGCTGTCGCCGCTCCTGCCGTTCTGGCGCGACAGGTCGCTCGCCTTCGTGCATGCCTGCGGCTCGCCCGATCCGACGCGCTCGCATTTCGACGGCCAGACCTACCTGGAGAACGGCACGCCGGGGCGCAAGACCACGACCGACGGTTGGATGGCGCGCCTGCTCGATGTGCTGCCGCCCGCCGGCGGCGTGCGCGCCATCGCGCTCGGCGCCAATGTGCCGCTGATCCTCACCGGGCGCCTGCCGGTCGCCAATATGCCGGTCGGGCCGGGCGCCGATCGGCCGACGGTGGCCGACCGGCCGGCGGTGGCCGCGGCTTTCGACCGGCTCTATGCCGCCGACGATCCGCTCGGTCGCGCCTATCGCGAGGCACGCATCGTCCGCGCCGAAGCGCTCGGCGGGCAGACCAGCGATCCGCGCAGCGCCGAGGCCCGCATGGCCGACAACGGCGCCCCGCCGCCCGGCGGCTTCGCCAAGGCCGCGGTGCAACTGGCGCGCCTGATCGACAGGGAGCCGGACATCCAGCTCGCCTTTCTCGCCTATGGCGATTGGGATACGCACAGCAATCAAGGTTCCTATATCGGCGTGCTGGCGGCCAACCTGCGCGCCATGGCGGATGGGCTCGTTGCCCTGGCGCGGGGCCTCGGTCCGCACTACCGGGATACGGTGATCCTGGTGCTGTCGGAGTTCGGCCGCCGGCTGAAGGAGAATGTCTCCGGCGGCACCGACCATGGTCGCGGCAATGTCGCCTGGCTGCTCGGCGGGCCGGTCGATGGCGGCCGGGTCTTCGGCCAATGGCCGGGCTTGGCGGCCGACCGCCTGGTCGAGGGCCTCGACCTTGCCGTGACCACGGATTACCGCGCCGTGGCCGCGGTTCTCATCGAGCGTCTGTTCCGCCCGAGCGACCGCGATCTGGCTCATGTCTTTCCCGACGCGCCGCCTGGAAGCGCGGCGCTCGCCGGCCTGGTCAACGCCTAACCATGGGGTGTTTGCATGCCTGCTGTCAGCGATGAGCGATACGTGATCGAGGCGGCGGAGCCGTCCGCCATGGCGCAGACCGACGAGGCGGACCCGTTCCTGCAGCACATGTTCGCCCGCATGTCGCCCGGCGCGCGCGACATGTTCAGCGCCTATCAGATCGACGAGATCAAGCGCGCCTTTTCCGCTCGCGCCTTCGGTGCTCACGCCGTCGAATTTCGCCGCAGCGTCCGACTGTTCGGCAAGGCCTATTACATCGTTCTTCTCGCCGGCCGCGAGCGCCGGTCGCGGGCTTCGCCCGCCAGCGCCGTGCCGGGCACCATCCTTGTCATCACGCTCGCCCTGCTCGCCGGCTTCATCATCTACACCCAGTGGTGAAGCCCAATCCCCGCGTTCAATCGAGAAAGCGGCGGAAGTAGTCGATGGTGCGGCCGAGACCCTCTTCGAGCGGCACCGTCGGCGCCCAGCCGAGGGTGCGTTTGGCCAGCGTGATGTCGGGACAGCGCTGCAGCGGATCATCCTGAGGCAGCGGGCGAAACTCGATGCGCGACCTGCTCCTGGTCAGCCTGACGACGCGGTCGGCCAGTTCGCGCATGGTGATCTCTTCGGGATTGCCGAGATTGACCGGCCCGCTCACCTCCTCGGGCGCGGCCATCAGGCGCAGGAAGCCTTCGACCATGTCGTCGACATAGCAGAAGGCGCGCGTCTGGTTGCCGTCGCCGTAGAGCGTGATCGGTTCGCCGCGCAGCGCCTGCAGGATGAAGTTCGACACCACGCGCCCGTCGTTCGGATGCATGCGCGGCCCGTAGGTGTTGAAGATGCGGGCGACGCGGATCTGCACGTTGTATTGCCGCTTGTAGTCGAAGAACAGCGTCTCGGCGCAGCGCTTGCCTTCGTCGTAGCAGGCGCGGGGGCCGAGCGGATTGACGTTGCCGCGATAGCTTTCCGTCTGCGGGTGCACCTCGGGGTCGCCGTAGACTTCGCTAGTCGACGACTGGAAGACGCGGGCCTTGATGCGGGTCGCCAGGCTCAGCACGTTGATGGCGCCGAGCACGCTGGTCTTGGTGGTCTGCACGGGATCGAACTGATAGTGCACCGGCGAGGCGGGACAGGCCAGGTTATAGATTTCGTCGACCTCGACATGCAGCGGAAAGCTGATGTCGTGACGCATCAGCTCGAAATAGGGATGCGACGTCAGGTGTGCGATATGGTCCTTGAGGCCGGTGAAGAAGTTATCGACGCAGAGCACGTCGCAGCCGGCGGCGATCAGCCGATCGCAGAGATGCGAGCCGAGAAAGCCGGCCCCGCCGGTCACCAATACCCGTCGACGGATCATCGCGAATGTCCCTTTCGGCCGTGATTCCAGCGCCTTGCCGCCGCATCATGCCGCATATCGCGCATGCCGGCTCGCCTCGGCCGAACCATCACAAAAATATAACAGCTTGGCCGCACGCTCGCCGTGCGAGTGCCGGCTATTGTGACGGGCAGCGCATGGGCGCCTGCTGCGGGATCGGGCATGGTGGTTGCGACGAAGGCTGAGGCGGAGCAGGTCCGGCAGGCGGTGTCGCCCGGTATCAGCGTCGTGCTCTGCTGCCACAATGCCCGAACCCGGCTCGAACCGACCCTGACCCACCTCCTCGCCCAGAGCGGCATGACGGACGAGCGCTGGGAGGTCATCGTCGTCGACAATGCCAGCACCGACGGCACCGGCGAATTCGCCAAGGCGGTCTGGCAGGCCGGCGGGGCGGTGACCGAGCTGCGGGTGCTGCGGGAAGAAAAGCTCGGCGTCGTCAACGCCCGCATCACCGGCATCATGGCGGCGCGCCACGAAATACTCTCCTTCGTCGACGACGACAACTGGGTAGCGCCGACCTGGTGCCGCACCATTCTCGATCTGATGGCGGCCCGGCCCGGCATCGGCGTCATCGGCGGGCGAAGCACGGCGGTGCCGGAGCCGGGCGCAAGCCTGCCGCCCTGGTTTGCCGGGCTGGCGCATGGCTATGCCGTCGGCCCGCAGGCGGCCCGCACCGGCTGGGTCGAGAAGGCACTGCCGCAGTTCTACGGCGCCGGCCTGACGGCCCGCAGCGAGGCGCTGAAGGCGCTGGTGCGGCGCGGCTTCTCGACCATGCTCACCGGCCGCTTCGGGCGGCGGCTGACGGCCGGCGAAGACAGCGAATTGTGCTATGCGCTTGGGCTCGGCGGCCTGCGCTTCTGGTACGAGGACAGTCTGCGCTTCGCGCATTTCATGCCGCGGCAGCGCTTGACCGAGGATTATGCCCGGCGGCTCTTCCGGGGCCTCGGTATCGCCTCGGGCTTCGAGGATCTCTATCACCGGCAGGCCGCGGGTCGGATGACAGCGATCAAGCATCTTGCCCCGTTCCGCTATGCCAATGGTCTCAGGCTGCTGCTGCGCCATGGCCTGCGATCCCTGTCGCCGATGCGCGATGCCGGTGCGCGCTCGCAGGCGCGCATCGAGATCAGCTTCTTTCTCGGCCGCCTGGAGGGTATCCGCGCTTCCGAACGGCAGCGTCGGCAGTTCATCGACCATATCGCCCGCTGGGCCTCGCCTCAGAACTGGAAATAGATGAACGGCCGCTGGCCCACCGGCATGAAGCCGAGCGCCAGCGCCATGGCGGTGCCCCAGACCAGCGGATAGGCCAGGCGATTGATACGCTCGACCGCCTCCGGCAGTGCCAGGCGATAGAACGACCAATGCAGCGCGCCGAGCACGGCGAGCACGGCGAAGGGTTGCCAGCCGAGCGACAGCGTGCCGGCGCCGCGCCAGGTCAGGAAACTGCCGGCGATACCGAGCGCTGCGGACAGGCTTGCGGCCCGGAAGAAGATCCAGGCCAGGCAGACCCACCAGAAGGTCAGGAGCACGGCGAGCGGCATCGGCAGGCCGGGCAGTCGGCGATGCGCGCGCCAGTCGCTCCACTCGCGATTGACGATCAGCGCCAGGCCGTGCAGGAAGCCCCAAATTACGAAGGTGTAGGCGGCGCCGTGCCACAGTCCGCCGAGCACCATGGTGAGCATCAGGTTGCGGTAAGTAAATAGCCTCGAGCCGCGATTGCCGCCGAGCGGAATATAAAGATAGTCGCGCAGCCAGCTCGACAGGCTGATGTGCCAGCGACGCCAGAATTCGCCGATCGAGGGCGAAAAATACGGCCAGCGGAAATTTTCCGTCAGGTTGTAGCCGAGCAGCCCGGCGAGGCCGATCGCCATGTCGGTATAGCCGGAGAAGTCGCAATAGATCTGCGCCGCGTAGAGCAGCACGCCGGCGACGACCGAGGGGCCGTCGTAGGCGCCCGGCGCGGCGAATATCTTGTCGACGACCGGCGCGATATTGTCGGAGATGCAGGCCTTCTTG
>DATKQA010000458.1:0-4501 GCA_035523835.1 Candidatus Sulfotelmatobacter sp. | reverse complement strand
ATCGCCGGCGCGCCGCAAAATTCCATCATCGGCGGCGCGACGCTCTGGGTGCTGGCGGGCAAGCCGAAGGACCATTACAAGGGCGTGGCCAAGTTCTTCAGCTACCTGTCTTCGCCGGAAGTGCAGGCCGACTGGCATCAGGCGACCGGCTACGTGCCGATCACCATCGCTGCCTATGAGCTGACCAAGAAGCAGGGTTTCTACGACAAGAACCCCGGCCGGGACGTGGCCGTGCTGCAGCTCACCAACAAGCCGCCGACGGAAAATTCCAAGGGGCTCAGGCTCGGCAACTACGTGCAGATCCGCGACGTGGAGGACGAGGAGCTGGAGGCGGTGTGGAACGGCAGCAAGACGCCGAAGCAGGCGCTCGACGAAGCCGTGGCCCGCGGCAACAAGCTCCTGCGCGAGTTCGAGGCCGCCAACAAATAGCCGGATGGAGCCCGCCGGCCGCGGCTCGGGCCGGCGGGCTTCGCGCCCATGCACAAGCGCGTCACCTTCAACAACAAGCTGCTGCCCTACCTGCTGCTGGCGCCGCAGCTCGCGGTCACGCTCATATTCTTCGTCTGGCCGGCCTTTCAGGCGGTCGAGCAATCGGTGCTGGTGCAGGACGCCTTCGGCCTCTCCACCAAATTCGTCTGGCTGCAGAATTTCAAGAACCTGTTCGCCGACCCGAACTACCTCGCCTCGTTCCAGGTGACGGTGGTGTTCAGCATCGCCGTCGCCGGCTTCGGCCTCGCCTTCGCACTCCTGCTCGCGGCGATGGCCGACCGGGTGGTGCGCGGCGCGACCGGCTATACCACGCTTCTGATCTGGCCCTATGCCGTGGCGCCTGCCGTCGCCGGCGCGCTCTGGAGCTTCCTGTTCGACCCGACCGTCGGCGAGGTCACCCATCTGCTCGGCTTTTTCGGCATCAACTGGAACTATTTGCTGAACGGCAACCAGGCGCTCTGCCTGGTGGTGCTGGCCGCAAGCTGGAACCAGATCAGCTACAACTTCCTGTTCTTCCTTGCCGGGCTGCAATCGATCCCGCGCTCGCTGATCGAGGCCGCGGCCATCGACGGCGCCGGCCCGGGCCGACGCTTCTGGACCATCATGTTTCCGCTGCTGTCGCCGACCGGCTTCTTCCTGCTCACCGTCAACGTGGTCTATGCCTTCTTCGGCACCTTCGGCATCATCGACATCATGACCAAGGGCGGGCCGGCGCAGAGCACCGAGATCCTCGTCTACAAGGTCTATAGCGACAGTTTCCGCGCCCTCGACCTCGGCGGCTCGGCGGCGCAGTCGGTGATCCTGATGTTCATCGTCATGGTGCTGACGGTGGTGCAGTTCCGCTATATCGAGCGCCGGGTGCATTACTGATGGTGGAGAACCGCCCCTGGGTGACTGTTTTTTCGCACCTGGTGCTGATCGTCGGCGTCGTCATCGTCGCCTTCCCGATCTACATGGCTTTCATCGCCTCCACCCATTCGCTGGCGACCATCCTGCAGGGCCGCGTGCCGCTCCTTCCCGGCAGCCATTTCTGGGAGAACTATTCGACCGTGCTCGGCCAGGGCATCGGCTCGGCCAGTTCGCCGCCGGTCCTGACCATGCTGTTCAACAGCCTGGTCATGGCGCTCAGCATCTGCATCGGCAAGATCGTCATTTCCATCATCGCCGCCTATGCCATCGTCTATTTCCAGTTTCCCCTGCGCATGACCTGCTTCTGGCTCATCTTCATCACCCTGATGCTGCCGGTCGAGGTGCGCATCCTGCCGACCTACAAGGTGGTGGCCGATCTCGGCCTGATCGACAGCTATGCCGGCCTGACCATTCCGCTGATCGCCTCGGCCACGGCGACCTTCCTGTTCCGCCAGTTCTTCCTCAGCGTGCCGGAGGAGCTGGCCGAGGCGGCGCGCATCGACGGCGCCGGTCCGGTTCGCTTCTTCGTCGATATCCTGCTGCCGCTGTCGCGCACCTCGATCGCGGCGCTGTTCGTCATCCAGTTCATCTACGGCTGGAACCAGTATCTCTGGCCGCTCCTGATCACCACCAAGCAGAGCTACTACACCGTGGTGATGGGCATCTCGCGGCTGGTGAACGTGGTCGACGTGGCGCCGAACTGGAACCTGATCATGGCGACCGCGCTGCTCGCCATGCTGCCGCCGGTCGTGGTCGTGATCGGCATGCAGCGCTGGTTCGTGAAGGGCTTGGTGGAGACGGAGAAATGAGCCGAACGATACGGGAGGCGTGCCGCCATGGCTGAGGTCAGTCTGCGCGGCGTGACCAAGGCCTACGGTCCCGTGCAGGTCATCCATGGCGTCGATCTCGCCATCGCCGACGGCGAATTCGTCGTCATCGTCGGCCCTTCCGGCTGCGGCAAGTCGACCCTGTTGCGCATGATCGCCGGCCTGGAACAGATCACCGGCGGCGAGATCGGCATCGGCGGCCGCGTCGTCAACAAGCTGGAGCCGAAGGACCGGGACATCGCCATGGTGTTCCAGAACTATGCGCTCTATCCGCACATGTCGGTCTACGGCAACATGGCCTACGGGCTGAAGAACCGCGGCATGGGCAAGGCCGAGATCGAAACTCGGGTGCGCCGCGCCGCCGGCATCCTGCAGCTCGACGAACTGCTGCAACGCAAGCCGCGGCAGCTTTCCGGCGGCCAGCGCCAGCGCGTCGCCATGGGCCGCGCCATCGTGCGCGAGCCGGCGGTGTTTCTGTTCGACGAGCCGCTGTCCAACCTCGATGCCAAGCTCCGCGTGCAGATGCGACTCGAGATCAAGAAGCTGCATGGCGAGCTCGGCGTCACCTCGATCTATGTCACCCACGATCAGGTCGAGGCGATGACCTTGGCCGACCGGCTGGTGGTGATGAACGCCGGCCGGGCCGAGCAGATCGGCACGCCGAAAGAGGTCTACGAGCGGCCGAGCACCACCTACGTCGCGGGCTTCATCGGCTCGCCGGCGATGAACTTCCTGCCGGTCGACGTCGCCGAGCATAACGTGCGGCTGCCCGACGGCAGCCGCCTCGCCATCCGCGGCAACGGCATCGCCGAACAGGCCGGCCGCGGCGTGACCCTCGGGCTCCGGCCCGAGCATCTGGCGCTCGCCGGCGAGGCGGCGGACGACACCCTGGCGCTCACCGTCGAGGTGGCGGAGGAGCTCGGCGCCGACACGCTGGTGCACGGCCATGTCGGCACGGCTGACCTGGTGGCGCGGCTGCCCGGCCAGGCCGCCATCGCCGCCGGCGACCGGCTGCGGCTGCGGCCGGACCCGCGCATGCTGCATCTGTTCGACCGCGACAGCGGCCGCCGCCTCTGAACCTTCAGCCGCGCGTCACATGGGCGGAGACCGCGAGCCAGCGGCCCTGGCGTCGCGCCCAGACGTCGGTGTAGCGGCCGCCGGCGCCGCGCCCGTCCGCCAGCCGGTAGCTGGTCCGCGCATGGATGATGGCGAAATCGCCCATCAGGCGGATGTTCACATCCTGCGCGGCAAGGCCGGAGATCGTCACCGGCAGGGCGGTCTGCTTCAGGAAGCCGGCGCGGTCGACCAGGCTGCCGTCGGGATTGCTGCAGAAGAAATCGGCGGCGAGGATTTCGTCGAAACGGGCCACGTCGCCCTCCTGCACCGCGCGAATATAGTCGCGGTTGAGTCGTTCCAGACTGGCACGATCGGCGGCGGCATCGTTGTCGGCGCCGCCTGCCTGCCAATGCTCGCGCAGTGCCGCCGCCAGTTCCTCCGGCCGTTCGTCGGGAAAGAACAGCTTGGCGCCTTCCAGCTCGACGACCTTGCGCACGCCGGGAATGGCGCCGCGCAGCCAATAGGCCCATTTGACCGGGAAGAAGATATCCGCCGTGCCCCAGACGATCAGCGTCGGTGCGCTAAGCCGGCGGAGCTCGCTCTCGACCGCAACCGTCTCGCGGTTGTCGTGGGCGGAGGCGAACCAGCGCTCCAGGTTTCTCGTCGCCGCCGCGTCGGCGAAGAGCGGCGCCAGATAGGCCTGGAACGTCTCCGGCGCGATGCGCTCGGGATGCTCGTAGCCGGCGGCGAAGACGGCGCGCGCGAAGCCGACATCCGACACCAGCCTGCGGCCGATCTCGGCGAGGCGGCCCTCTTTCACCGCTTTGATGGTCGGCGCGAAGGCGGCGGGCGGCCAATTGTCGTGCGCGTCGCAATTGGTCAGGGTCAGGCTGCGGATTCGCCAGGGATGCCGGGCGGCGAAGATCTGTGCGATGCCGCCGCCGCTGTCATTGGCGACCAGGTCGACCTGATCGAGATCGAGAGCGGCGCAAAAGGCTTCCAGCATCTCGGCCTGGGCGGTGAAGCCGACATCCTGATCCGGCGCGATGCGCGTCGCGCCATGCGCCATCAGGTCGATGGCGAAGCAGCGGCGCAGGTCGGCGACGCGGTCGATCACGCCACGCCAGAGGTGGCCGTTGAAGAAAACGCCGTGCACGAACAGCGCCGCCGGCATCTCGCGGTCGCCGTGGTCGACGTAGGCCACGTCGCCCCGGTCGAGG
>DATKQA010000457.1:0-2983 GCA_035523835.1 Candidatus Sulfotelmatobacter sp. | reverse complement strand
CGACCCAGGCCCTGATCGTCGCCGCGCAGGCCATGGACCGGCTCGAATTGCCGCGCGCCAATATCTTCGGCTACACCATGCCGGGCTTTGCCACCAGCGACCATACCAAGGGCAACGCACTCCGCTTGATGTCGGCGCTCGGCATCAGCCAGGCGGAGCTCGACATCCGCCCGGCGGCGCGCACCATGCTGCAGGACATCGGCCATCCCTTCGCGCGCGGCGAGCCGGTCTACGACGTCACCTTCGAGAACGTGCAGGCGGGGCTGCGCACCGATTATCTGTTCCGACTGGCGAACCAGAAGGACGCCATTGTGCTCGGCACCGGTGACCTCTCCGAACTGGCGCTCGGCTGGTGCACCTATGGCGTCGGCGACCAGATGTCGCACTACAATGTCAACGCCGGCGTGCCGAAGACTTTGATCCAGCACCTGATCCGCTGGGCCATCAGCGCCAGGCAGTTTGCTCCGCCGGTGCTGGAAACCCTGGAGGCGATCCTGGCGACGGAAATCTCGCCGGAGTTGGTGCCGGTCGAGGCCGGCGCCACGCCGCAAAGCACCGAGGCCAAGGTCGGTCCCTACGAACTGCAGGACTTCAATCTCTACTACACGCTGCGCCACGGCTTCCGCCCGTCGAAGATCGCCTTCCTGGCGCTGCAGGCCTGGGGCGATGCGAGCCGGGGCAGTTGGCCGCCGGGCTTTCCGGCGGAGCGGCGCCGCGCCTACGAGCTCCGGCAGATTCGCCAGTGGCTCAGCGTCTTCGCCCACCGTTTCTTCGCCATCAGCCAGTTCAAGCGTTCGGCCATGCCGAACGGCCCCAAGGTCAGCGCCGGCGGCTCGCTGTCGCCGCGCGGCGACTGGCGCGCGCCCTCCGACGGCAATGCCCGGGTCTGGCTGGCAGAACTGGAACGCGACGTGCCGAAGGCGTGATCAGCCGTTTTCGGCGAGCACCGTGCCGGCCAGGTAGAGCGAGCCACAGATCAGGATGCGCGGCGGCGGCCGTGGCGGCTCGTTCGCGGCAAGGATCGCGGCAAGCGCCGCCTCGACGCTGGCGGCGGCGGCGGACGGCAGGCCGAGGCGCATGCCGATGGCGGCAATGTCCGCCGGTGCGAAACAATTGTCATCCTCGGGAATGGCTACGCCATAGAGGCCGTCGGTGACCGTCGCCAGGGCGGCGAGAATGCCGCCAAGGTCCTTGTTGGCCTTGGCGGCGATCACGAGCCAGAGGGGGCGGCGGGTTGAATCGGCCGCGCGCCAGTCGGCGAGCGTGCGCGCCACCGCCATCGCGCAGTGCGGATTGTGCATGCCGTCGAGCCAAAGCTCGGCGCCAGGGGGCAGCATCTGCGGTAGCGGGCCGTGGGTCAGGCGCTGCAGGCGCGCCGGCCATTCCACCCGGGTGAGGCCGGCGGCGAGCGCGTCGCGGTCGACGCGGAAGCCGGCGAGCTTCCGCATGCAGGCGATGGCCGTGCCGGCATTGACGATCTGATGCGTGCCGGCGAGCGCCGGCAACGGCAGGTCGAGCTCATCGCCATCGGCCCGCCAGGCCAGGTGATCGGCCGTGCCTGCCACCTGCCAGTCCTCGCCGTGGCGGAACAGCGGTGCCGACAGCTTCGCCGCCTCGGCGGCGAGGCGCGCCGCCGCTTCCGGCATCTGCGGCCCGAGCACCGCCGGCACGCCCGGCTTCAGGATGCCGGCCTTTTCGCCGGCGATCGCGGTGAGGTCATGGCCGAGAAATTCCATATGGTCGAGGGCGACCGGGGTGATGGCGGTGAGCGCCGGCCGTTCGATGACGTTGGTGGCGTCGAAGCGGCCGCCCATGCCGGTTTCCAGCAGCACCGCATCGGCCGGCTCACCGGCGAAGGCGACGAAGGCCGCCGCCGTCGTCGCCTCGAAGAAGGTGATGGGATCGCTGCCGTTATAGCGCTCGACGGTCTCCAGCGCCTCGACCAGCGGCGCGTCCTCGATGATCCGGCCGGCGAGGCGGATGCGCTCGTTGAAGCGCACCAGGTGTGGCGAGGTATAGACGTGCACGCGATAGCCGGCCGCCTCCAGCATGGCGCGCATATAGGCGACCAGCGAGCCCTTGCCGTTGGTGCCGGCGACATGGATCACCGGCGGCAGGCGGCGTTCCGGATGGCCGAGCCGTTGCAGCAGCAGGCACAGCCGGTCGAGCGACAGGTCGATCAGCTTCGGATGCAGGCTCGTCAGGCGGGCGAGGACGGCATCGGTCCGCGCCGGCGCGTTCGCTCCAGGCGGCATGGAACGGTTCCCGGTCAGGTGCCGGCGCCGGTGCCCGGCGTTTCCGCCTCCGTGCGCGGCAAGCTCATCACATCGACACGCGGCGCGCGGTTGCGCAAGAGATCGACCAGGCGCACCAGGGTCGCGCGCAGCTCATGGCGATGCACCACGATATCGAGCATGCCATGCTCCAGCAGATATTCCGCGCGCTGGAAGCCTTCGGGCAGCTTTTCGCGGATGGTCTGCTCGATCACGCGCTGGCCGGCGAAACCGATCAGCGCGCCGGGCTCGGCGATCTGAATGTCGCCCAGCATCGCGTAGGAGGCCGTGACGCCGCCCGTGGTCGGATCGGTCAGCACCACGATATAGGGCAGCCCGGCCTCGCGCAGCCGCTGCACGGCGACGGTGGTGCGCGGCATCTGCATCAGCGAGAGGATGCCCTCCTGCATGCGCGCCCCGCCGGAGGCGGCGAAGGCGATCAGCGGTGCATCCTGCACCACGGCCAGGGTCGCGGCGGCGATCACTGCTTCGCCGACGGCCAGGCCCATGGAGCCGCCCATGAAGTCGAAATTCTGCACGGCGATGACCACGTTGTTGCCGCCCATGGTGCCGTGCGCCACCTGCATCGCGTCATCGTCGCCGGATTTGGCCCGGGCCTCCTTCAGCCGATCGCCATAGCGCTTGGAATCGCGGAACCTCAGCGGGTCGGGCGGCACCGCCGGCAATTCAATGCAGGTGTAGTCGCCGTT
>DATKQA010000456.1:0-2877 GCA_035523835.1 Candidatus Sulfotelmatobacter sp. | reverse complement strand
AGAACTATTTCTATCCGGATCTGCCGCAGGGCTATCAGATCAGCCAGTACAAGTCGCCGATCGTGGGTGAGGGCGAGGTGGTGGTGGCGCTGCCCGACGGCGAGACGGTCCGGATTGGCATCGAGCGGCTGCATCTCGAGCAGGACGCCGGCAAATTGCTGCACGAGCAACATCCCGATGTGTCGCTCGTCGATCTTAACCGCTCGGGCGTGGCGCTGATGGAAATCGTGTCGAAGCCGGATTTGCGTTCGGCCGAGGAGGCCAAGGCCTTCCTGTTCAAGCTGCGCTCGATCCTGCGCTATCTCGGCACTTGCGACGGCGACATGGAGAAGGGCAGCTTGCGCGCCGACGTCAACGTCTCGGTGCGCAAGCCCGGCGCGCCGCTCGGCACGCGCTGCGAGATCAAGAACGTGAATTCCGTCCGCTTCGTCCGCCAGGCGGTCGACTACGAGGCGCGCCGCCAGGTGGAGCTGATCGAGGGCGGCGGCAGCGTGCGCCAAGAGACGCGCCGGTTCGACCCCAACCGCGGCGAGACGCGCTCGATGCGCTCGAAGGAGGAGGCGCACGACTACCGCTATTTCCCCGATCCCGACCTGGTGCCGCTGGTGCTGCCGGCGGAGATGATCGCGGCGCTCGAGCGCGAGCTGCCGGAACTGCCGGACGAGAAGAAGGCGCGCTTCATCGCCGACTACAAGCTCACGCCCTATGACGCCGGCCTGCTGGCGGCCGAGCGGGAAACGGCGGCGTTCTTCGAGGCCGTCGCCAGGGGCCGCGACGCCAAGCTCGCCGCCAACTGGGTCACCGGCGACTATTTCGCCGCGCTGAACCGCTCCGGCCGCAGCATCGGCGATTTCACCGTCAGCGCCGCCAAGCTCGCCGGCCTGCTCGACCTCATCGCCGACGGCACCATCTCCGGGCGCATCGCCAAGGAAGTCTTCGAATTGATGGTCGAAGGCGGCAAGGATGCCGCCGCCATCGTCGCGGAGAAGGGGCTGCGGCAGGTCACCGACACCGGCGCCATCGCTGCGACGATCGATCAGGTCATCGCCGCCAATGCCGACAAGCTGGCCGAATACCGCGCCGGCAAGGAGAAGCTCTTTGGCTTCTTCGTCGGCCAGGTGATGAAAGCGACCGGCGGCAAGGCCAATCCGGCCGCCGTCAACGAACTGCTGAAGCAGAAGCTCGCCGGTTAGGGCAGCGGCTCATGCCGCATCGCGCTCGGCGCCGAGCAGCCGCCAGGCGCCGCCCGCTTTTCGTTCCAGCACCGTCGGCCGCAGGCCGAAGGGTTCCGGCGTGACGCCGCGAATCCAAAGCTCCATCCGGGTCACCTCGACCGCCACGAAAGCGGCATTGGCCCGGTCCGCCTCGCTCGGGAAGTAGACGTCGTAGGCCGCCTTCCAGCGCCGGCGCACCTCGGCGGGCGCGGTGTGCAGCCGGGCCCGGCCGCAGAGCGTGAGATAGGCGTCGTCGGCATCGTGCTGGAAGACCAGCACGACCTCGCCGGCGCGGGCGATGTCGGCGGCCTTGCGCGAGCGGCCGTCGGTGACGAACCAGACGGTCCAGTCCTCGCTATTCGTGTCGTGCGGAATGCGGCCCATCGGCCGGAGCCTGGCATCGCCGTTCGCGGCGGTGGTCAGGAGCCAGCAATAGCGCACGCGGGCGATGGTGCGGGCGGCGCCGGCGAGAAGCCGCGTCATGTCGAAAGGGTCGCGCGTGTCATCCGTGCCCGGCATGGGTAGACCTCCATGGTTCGACGCGATGCTCCCTACATACCGCATGTTGACTTAAAAGTCTAGACCATGCAGTCTACATCCATGGGGCACGCGATCTTCGACAATGCCGGCTTTCTCTCTGCCGCCCGGGCGCTGGCCGCCGAGCGGGGGCCGGCCGCCGTGACGGTCGATTCGGTCACGCAATATCTGCAGGCGCCGAAAGGCTCGTTCTACTACCGGTTCGCCTCGCGCGACGTGCTGCTCGGCGAATTGTGGCTGACGACGGTGCTCGCCTATCAGGTGGGTTTCGTCGCCGCGATCGAGGCCGGCGACGGACTGGGCGCGGCGCTCCACATGCCGGCCTGGGTGCGCCAGAACCTGGACGATGCACGTCTGCTGCTGCTCTATAGCCGGCACGATTTCGTGCCGGGCGTCTGGCCGGTCGCGTTGCGGCGCGGGGTGCGCGAGCAGGCGGAACGCTTCGAATCCTGTCTGGCACGCTTTGCCCGCCAGGCTTTCGGCCGCACCGGTCCGGCGCAGATCGAGCGCGCCGCCTTCGTCCTGGCGGCAGCACCGACGGCGGCGGTGAAGCCGCATCTGGAGCGCCGCGAACTGCCGCCGCCGCTGGTCGACGAATTGATTACGAAGACCTATGGTGCGATCGTCGGCGGCGGCGCGGCGACGGCACGAAGCAGGCAGCGACGCTGACTGCCGGCCGCCGCTCTCACATGCCGCCGCTGCCGCCGCCGCAGGCTTCGCAGCCGGGCGGCGGCAGGGCCGTGCCCTTCTTGATCTCGTCGGAGGCGGGCGCCGGCGCGTTCGGCGCGGGGGGCGTCGCGGGCTTGCAGGCCGCGAGGCACGCCGCCACGAGCAGCAGGGCGGGCAGGGCAATTGGACTGGGCGTGCGGCGCATGCGGTTCCCTTCGGTCGCCGCGAGCATGTCGGCGTGCGGGCGATCAGGCAAATGACAATTTCCGAGCGGCATGGCTGCCATCCGGCCGGCGCGTGACGCAACGGCGAGCACGCTGCTAGAATTGCGCGAGAACGGCTGATGGAATGGAGGCGGGGAATCCCATGCAGGTGCGCAATCTCGGCAATTCCGGTCTCCGGGTCTCGCTGGTCGGGCTCGGCTGCAACAATTTCGGCGGCCGGCTCGATCTCGAAG
>DATKQA010000455.1:0-2807 GCA_035523835.1 Candidatus Sulfotelmatobacter sp. | reverse complement strand
AACGAACGGATCATGGACCTGAGCACCTTGGGTGCGGTGCAGCGCGTGCATCTGGAGCTGTTGCGCATGGCGGAGGCGGATCCGCTGGCCGCCAATTCCTGGGTCATCTATCCCATGCCGACGCAGAGCCAGATCGCCGGCCGCGCCTCGACCACGCGCGAGACCGTGGCCCGCGTCCTCGGCCAGTTGAAGGCCAGCGACCTGGTGAAGCGCAAGGGCAAGAGCCTGTACATCCGCGACCGCGGCCGGCTCGAGGCCGTCGTCGCCCGCCTCGGCATGCAGTCCATTCAGGAGCGCGAGTAGGCGCTCGGCAGCGCCGGGCGGAACCGCCGGGACGCGGCTTGAGAAGCCGCCGCCGGCGCGCCGTTCATCGCCAATCCGGTGCAGCCGGACCGCTGGTTGCTCTGGCTCGGCGTGCTCTCCATCCTCAGCGTCTCTTTCTTCCCGACCGGCATCGTCGGCCGCCTGCGCGCCCGCGCGGCGCGGCGGCGCTAGCCGCACCGTTCAACCGTAGAGCTGCTTTGGATCGACCAGCACTTCGGCGATGGTCTCGAGCTTGCCGCCGCGCAGCGCGGTGAAAAAACAGCTCCGCCGGCCGGTGTGGCAGGCGACGCCGGTCTGCTCGACCAGCAGCAGGAGCGCGTCGCCGTCGCAATCGAGCCGGCACTCGACCAGTCTCTGCGTCTGGCCCGAAGTTTCGCCTTTGCGCCAGAAGGCCTGCCGCGCCCGCGACCAATAGCACACCCGGCCGGTCGCCAGCGTCTCCTGCAGCGCGGCGCGGTTCATCCAGGCCAGCATCAGCACCTCGCCGCTGTCGTGCTGCTGGGCGATCGCCGGCACGAGGCCGTCCTTGTCGAAGGCCACCTTATCCAGCAGGTCGGCGATGGCGGCGGACATGATTGCATCCTCGGCAAGGGCGCGGGGCGGCGCGGGTTGAAAGGCGGTTATGGCGAAAGCAGTTAGCGTGTTATATTGTAACATAGCGTCAAAGAGCGAACCGGCAAGCGCCATGACAGTCAAACATCGACGTGCCGCCAGTGCCACCACCACCGCCGGCTTTCCGCGCCGCGGCCACAACCATGCGAGCTGCGTCGACGATGCCGTCGCCGCGGCGGATCGCGTCTGCGCCCAGAACGGCACACGCCTGACCGAGCTTCGCCGGCAGGTGCTGGAACTGGTGTGGCGCTCGCACGAGCCGGTCGGCGCCTATGCGATCCTGGAACATCTGGCAGTCGATTCCGGCCGGCGACCGGCGCCGCCAACGGTCTATCGCGCGCTCGACTTCCTGCTCGAGCAGGGCCTGGTCCATCGCATCGAATCGCGCAACGCCTTTTTCGGCTGCACGCGGCCGGGCGAGAAACACCTCTTTGAAATCCTGCTCTGCACCGATTGCGGCCGCGCCGCCGAGGTGCCGGGCGACCGGGTGACCCGCGCGGTCAAGTTCTCCGCCGCCGCGCTCGGCTTCGAGGTCGACCGCCAGACGGTCGAGGTGATGGGCCGCTGCCGCGATTGCCGCGGCCCGGCCGCGCAGGCCTGAGCGGGGCGAGCCTCAGGAAGCGAGGCGGATGGATCGCCGGAAGCCGATGGTGTCGGCAAGGTTCGCCAGCAGATACGCGCCGGCGCTCAGCGCAGTGATCCAGAAGCTGCTCGGCCAGTCGGTATAGAAGGCGAGGGTGATGCCGAGCCAGGCTTCGGCCAGCGCCAGGCCGGCGGAGAGGGCCAATCCCTTGCCGACCGCACCGGTCAGCCGCTGCGCCGTCGCGGCCGGGCCGACCATCAGCGCAAAGACCAGCAGCACGCCGACGATCTGCACGCATTCCGCCGTCGCCAGTGCCACGATGGCGAGAAACAGCACCGCATAGAGGCGCAGCGACACGCCCTTCGCTTCGGCCAGTTCCGGCTGCAGGCTGGCGAACAGGAGCGGCCGGGAAATGACCGCCAGGCCGGCGGTGCTCACGGCGGCAAGCGCCAACAGCAGCCACACGGTCTGCCGCTCCACCGCCAGTACATTGCCGAAGAGCAGCGTGGTCGCCTGGCTGGCGTAGGCGGTGAAGAAATGCAGGAACAGCAGGCCGAGGCCGAGGGCGAGGGCGAGAATGATACCGACGGCCACATCCCGCTGCTGCAGCCGCTCGCCGAGCAGGCCCATGGCGACGCCGCCGATGACTGTCGCCAAGATCAGGCCCCAGAGCGGGGCAGTGCCGAGCAGGACCGCGGCGGTCGCCCCGGTGAAGCCGACATGGGAGAGCGCATGGCCGGCGAAGGTTTGGCCGCGCAACACCAGGAAATAGCCGACCAGCCCGGCGAGAAGCGCCACGATCGTCGCCGCGGCGAAGGCGTTCCGCATGAAATCGTAGTCAAGCATGCTGACCATGTCCGTGGGCGTGATCGCCATCGTGGCGGTGGGCATCGCGCTCCATATCCTGTCCGTCGGACATGACGAAGACGCGGTTGCCGAGGCGGATCACCTCGATGGCTGAGCCGTAGAGCCGGGACAGCACCGGACCGGTGATGACTTGATCGACCGGACCCAGGGCGGCCTGGCCGCGGCCGAGATAGAGCACGCGATCGAGCGCGCCGAGCAGCGGGTTCAATTCGTGGGCGCTGAACAGCACGCTGATGCCGAGCTCCGTCTGCAGCGACTTCACCAGGCGCACCACGTCGCTTTGATGATGCGGATCAAGGTTCATCAGCGGCTCGTCCAGGAGCAGGAGCCGCGGCCGGCCGACAAGCGCCTGGGCCAGCAGCAGTCGCTGCCGTTCGCCGCCGGAAATTTCCTGCAGCGGCCGGCGCGCCAGACTGCCGGC
>DATKQA010000454.1:0-2228 GCA_035523835.1 Candidatus Sulfotelmatobacter sp. | reverse complement strand
TCGCGCCGCACGGCGCGCAAGAGCGGCCAGACAATCCAAGAGCCGGCACCGACCCATAGGCCGAGGAGCGCCCGCGAGGCAAGGGTGAAGGCCAGAAGCGGCTCGGCACGGCGAACCGAGAGGTCGCGCACCGCGAACGTGCCGGTCGCCGCGTAGAGCTGCACGATGGCCCAGAGCGCGCTGCTTTTCGGCGGCACCGGGAACACCCGGGCATAGCGGCGCCAGCCGCCGGTGCCGACCAGTGCGACCACCGTGTGCGGGTTCTCCCAATGGGCGTTGCCGGCCGCGTCGATGGCGGCGAACACCAGCCGGGCCGCATTCTCGTGGTGCGGGCCGCGCACCACGCCCTCGGGCCGCACCTCGGCCGAGAAGCTGTAATAGCCGGGCGCCGGATCGGCGATGCGCTGGTCGATGTCGATGATGCGGCTTGCCTCGCTGTTGCGCAGGGTCGCCGTCCCGCCGGCGATCGTGACATCGCCGCCGCTCTGCCAGCCGCCGATGCCGGCGGAAAAATTGGCGTTCCGCAGCAGTTCGTCACCGACCAGGCGATAGCGTGGCGCCCAACCGTAGAGGGCGAGACTCGCCACGGCGAGCAGCGCCGCGACGGCAAGACGGCGGCGGAAATCGGCCGAGGTCAAGGTCGGTCCGGCCAAAGCGCCGCGTAGGCGGCAAGCAGCTTCGGCACCTCATAGGGCCAGGCCAGTTCCTGTTCGATGCGCTCGCGCCCGATCCGCCCCATTGCCGCCCGGCGCACCGGGTCGTCGAGCAGTTCGACGATCTTGTCGCCGAGGTCGACGGCATCGTTCGGCCGCGCATAGAGGCTTGCCGCACCGGCCGAGAAGCGGCCCTCGGTCAGGTCGAACTGCACGATCGGCTTGCCGAGCGCCATATATTCCATGATCTTGTTCATGGTCGACTTGTCGTTCATCGGGTTGAAGGCGTCGGCGTTCACGCAGATATCGGCGGTATTGAGCATCGCCAGAAGCGCGGCATCGGGGACCCGGCCGGTGAAGGTGATGTGCCGCTCCACGCCGAGTTCCGCCGCCAGCCGCTTCAGCGAGGCCAATTCGGGGCCGCTGCCGACCAGGCCGAAATGCACGTCGTCGCGCTTCAGGTCGTGGACGATATGCCGTGCCGCCTGCAGGAGATAGTCGAGGCCTTCCTGCACTCCCATGACGCCGACATAGCCGACGAGGAAGCGCCGGCCGCATTTCAGCGCCGGCACCGGCGGCGTGATCTTCATCCGTTCCAGGCTCGGTCCGGAACGCACCACGAAGACCTTGGCCGGCGGCATGCGGCCGCGCTCGACGGCGATGCGGCGATAACTCTCGTTGGTGGCGATGGAGACGTCGGCAACGGCGAAGGTCAACCGCTCCCACAGCAGCATGATCCGATAGAAGAAGTCGCGGCGGCCGAACTTCGCCTCGTAGAGCTCCGGGTTGATGTCGTGGTGATCGAACAGGAATTTCTTGCGCAGGAACAGCTTGAAAAAGCCGCCGACGAGAAAAATGTCGTCGGGCGGATTGCAGGCGTGAATCACGTCGAAGCCGTGGGCGAAAAGCACGCGCCAGGCCAGCACGAATTCCCAGAACAGCGCCACGGCATATTCCACGAGATAACCGAGCGCGCCCTTCGCTTCCCATGGCAGGGCGTGACGATAGATGGCGATGCCCGCGATGGTCTCGCGCCTGGCTTCATGGCCCTTGCCGGTCGGGCAGATGATGCTGACCCGATAGCCGGCGTCGCGCAGCGCCGTTGCCTCCTGCCAGACGCGCCGGTCGAACGGCGCGGGCAGGTTCTCGACGATGATGAGGACGCCACGCTCAGCCATCGGCGAGATCGAAGAGCGTCACCGCGGGAACGCCCGGCGCCAGCATGCCGGCGAAGCAAAGGCGCCGTGTCGGCTGCCGATCGCCGAAGGCCGGCGAGTACCATCCGCGCGGCGGCGCCACCTCGCCCTGCTGCAACGAGCCCGTGAGCTCGCCGCGATGCTGGATGCGCAGCAGCAGCCTGTCGCCGTCCATCACCGACCAGATGCTCCCCTGCTCGATCAGGTTGAGCGCGGGATCGAGCAGGAAGCCGATCTCGACCGCCACCGCGCGGCCGGAACCGATCAAGTGATCGGTCAGGACGAAGCGGCCGGTCGGCGTGCGCTCCAGCCGGCGGCGGTGCAGCAGGCCATAGGCCGCGCGATAGCCGTCGTGCTCGGCCTCGACGGCCCAGCGGTC
>DATKQA010000453.1:0-6126 GCA_035523835.1 Candidatus Sulfotelmatobacter sp. | reverse complement strand
CCAGCTCGGCGATCTGCCGGCACAATTCCGAACCGATGGTGCCGCCGGCCCCGGTCACCAGCACCCGCCGGCCGCCGAGCAGCGCCGCCATGGCGCTGCGATCGAGCACGCGCTGCGTCCGCCCGAGCAGGTCCTCGACGTCGACCGGGCGGATGTTGGCGGCGCCATTGAGTTCCTTGCCGAGGTCGTCGCGCTTGAAGTCGGTCAGCCGCGGCAGCCGCGCCAGGCTGAGGCCGAGCCGGTCGGCGTCGTCGAGCAGACGCCGCACCACGCTGCCGTCGAGCCGGTCGACGGTGATGATGAGCCGTTGCGGCGCCCGACCCTGGGCCGCGAGGCGCGCCACCACCTGATCGAGGTCGGCCATGCCGCCGAGGATGCGGATGCCGTGCATGTCGCGGCCGATGCGGCTCGGCTTCTCGTCGAGCAGGCCGACGACGCGATAGGGCTGGCCCTTGCGGCGGTCGATCTCGCGGATGAAGGTTTCGGCGGCAATGCCGGCGCCGATCAGCAGCACCGGCACCCGCTCGGCCGCCTGCCGGTCGAAGACCACGCCGAAATCGCGGTCCTTGTAGGCGCGATAGAGCAGCCGCGGCAGGGCAAGCAGCAGCACCAGCAGCGGCCATTGGATGAACAGGGCGGAGCGCGGCAGATCCTGCGCCCGTGTCACCACGAACAGGCAGGGCAGGAAGATCAGCAGCGCCAGGGTCACGCCCTTGGCGATGCCGACCAGGTCCTTGAACGAGGCGTAGTGCCACATGCCGCGATAGAGGCCCATGAACCAGAACACCGGCGCACAGACCGCGGCAAAGAGCAGCGTGCCGGGCCAGAGGTAGAACGGCGGCTCGGGATGGCCATAATTGACATAGGCGAGGCCGACGGCGAGTTCGAACGACAGCGCCGCCATGAACACGTCATGGATCGCCACGGTCATGATGCGGCGGTTGATCACGGGCCGGCGCGGCCGCCGGGGCTCATCTGGCATCGGGCGCCCTCTGGGGTCGGTCGCTGAAATACCACAGCAGCAGCGCCACCAGCAACGCCGCCAGCGCCGCCGCCGGCCAGGCCGCGGCAGGCTGTCGGACCGCACCCAGCGAAAGCCCGATAAGTGCAAGATTCAGCGTGGCAATCCAAAGGGATACGCTGCCGTGGCCGGTCAGCCGGCGGGCCGCCTGCTGATAGAAATGCTGGCGGTGCGCCTGCCAGACCGGCTCGCGGCGGAGCGCCCGGCGGCCGAGCGTCAGGGTCGCGTCGGCCAGGTAGTAGAGCGGCAGCAGCAAGGCCGGCGCCCACAGGCCGAGACAGGCGGCGGTCAGCAGCAGCCAGCCCAGGAGGTAGCCCAGACCGACGCTGCCGACATCGCCGAGGAAGAGCCGCGCCGGGTGCCAGTTCCAGACCAGGAAGCCGAGCGCGGCGGCGCCGACCGCCACGGCATAGAGCGCCAGCGGCGAGCCGTCGCCGGCGTGCCGGAGCGCGAGGGCGAGGCCGGCCCCGATGGCCGCGGCCTCGACGCCGCTGATGCCGTCGATGCCGTCCATGAAATTGAACAGGTTGACGAACCAGAGCCAGGCGACGGCCGCCAGCAGCCGGTCCGGCAGGAGCGGCAGAAGACCCTGGAAGACCGGCTGCCCGGGCGGCAGGGCCAGAAGCCCGGCCGCCACGGCGATCGCCTGGGCCAGCAGGCGGGCGACGACCGGCAGGCGCCAGAGGTCGTCGGCCCAGGACACGGCGGCAAGGACGACGGCCAGGACCAGGATGCGCGCGGCGGCGCTATCGAGGCCGACGATGCTCCAGGCCAGCACCAACACCGGCAGCACGGCAAGACCGCCGCCGCGCGGCGTCGGCACACTATGGCTGGAGCGTTCGTTGGGATGATCCAGCACCGCGCGGCGCCGCAGCAGCGCCAGCACGCCGCCGGTCGCCGCGACGGCGGCAAGGAACGCACCGAGGGAGATCAGCCAGATCATGGCGCTTCATAGCGCAAGCCGGTCCCCGGCATAAGGCCCCGGCGGGATCTTGGCTGGTCCGCTCACTCCGGCGGCGAGCGCAGCGGCGAAGCCGAGCGAGGAGACCCACCAGTTCTGCCAGATGCCAAAGCTGAGGCAGGCGATGCCGAGAGCGGCTACCGCCAGCCCGGCGGCCGCGGCGCGGGCGAAGCGATCCTCGAGGCGGGCGATGGCGGCGAAGATCAGCCAAAGCAGGGCCGCGAACAGGATGGCGCCGGGCAGGCCGAGCTCGAGCCAGACCTGCAGGGCGCCGTTGTGCGGATGCAGCGCCAGCAGTTCGCCGCCGCCCGGCGCCACCTGGTCGCCGCCGGGGATGGTGCGGGCGGAATTGAGGCCCCAGCCGGCAAGCGGATGGTCGGCGATGCGGTGGGCGGTGAATTCCCAGATATAGAGGCGATGCAGCGCCGAATATTTCACCCCGGTCAGCAAGGGTTTCAACAGCATCGGCGACAGCGGACCGAACGGCAGCATCGGCATGATCAGGACGAACACGCCGGCAAGGATGCCGAGGCCGCGCACCAGCCAGGGACCGGCGAACCAGACCAGGATGAAAATGCCGATGCCGACGGCGGCGGCGATGCGCGCACTGTGGCTGTTGGCGAAGAAGCTGACGAGCAAGGCCGGGAACATGGCGGCGAAGCCCGGCAACAGCCAGCCGCGGCGGGCGAGGCCGATGGCGGCGACGAAGCCGAGGAGCACCGTCACCGTCAGGCCGCGGTCGAGCACGCCGCCGCTGACCACCATGTTGCCATGCTGCCATTCGTGCAGCATGCGGCTGAGCCAGACGCCGCTCGCCTCCTCGATCGCCAGCAGCAGAACGCCGAGCGCCACTGCCGCCGTGACCAGAATGCCGAGCCTGCGCCGGGCCGCTTCGTCGAGGCCGCGCGCCGCCGCGACCAGGGCGAGGATGACGATGAAGAGGAGGATGAGGCTGCGCGCCAGGCTCAGCGTATCCTCCGGGTGCAGCGCCCACTTGAAGCTGACCGTGCCCCAGACCATGAGCAGCGCAAAGAGCGGGGCAAACGGGTTGCGCCAGAGGTCGGCAAGGCGCCCGCCGCGCCACAGCGCCAGGATCGCGCCGACGCCGGCGAGGCTGGCGACGACCGTCATGCCGGCCGGCGCATAGACGGAGACCGGCGCTGCCGCGATCGCGGCGCCGCCGAACAGGTGCTCGATGCCGAGCCCGCGCCAGCGGCTCACGGCAAGGCCCCGGCCGGCAGCACCGAGCGGTAGACGGCGAGCGTGTCGGCGACGAACCTGGCTTCGGAATATTCCGCCTCCGCCATGGCGCGACCCGCCTTGCCCATGCGCCGGCGCAACGCCGGATCGTCCAGCAGCCGGCGGATCGCGTCGGCCGTCGCCCGCGCGTCGCGCGCCGGCACCAGGAGGCCGTTGACCTGGTGATGCACGATCTCGCGGCAGCCGGGGACGTCGGCGGTGACGATGGCACGCCCGACCGCCGCCGCCTCGATCAGGCCGCGCGGCAGGCCTTCACGATAGGAGGGCATGCAGATGACATGGGCCTGCGCCAGCACCGACGGCATGTCGCTCATGAACCCCCACCATTCGACCCAGCCCTGGCGCACCCACTCTTTCAGCACCGCCTCGCCGATATCGGTGAGATTGTCGGGGTCGGTGCGGCCGACCATGACGAAGCGCGCCGCCACGTTCTCGGCCTTGAGCAGGCGGGCCGCCTCGACGAATTCCCGCGCGCCCTTGTCGCCGAGAATGCGGGCGGGAAACATCACGATTCTCTCGCCCTCGGGCTCCGGTCGTTCGGCGAAGCGCTGGAGATCGACGCCGGTGCCCTTGATCATCACCACCTGCTCCGGCCGCACCAGGCGGCGCGCGCGGAAGATGGCGAGGTCGTCGGGGTTCTGGAAGATGGCGCGGCTGTTGCGATGGCCGAGCGCCAGGCGGAACAGGACGCCGATGTAGAAGCGCAACAGGACGACGCCGACGCCGGCGCGGATGAAGACATAACCGAGGCCGGTTATGGCGTTCACCGCGGCCGGCACGCCGAGCAGGCGCGCCGCGAGACCGCCCCAGATCACCGGCTTCATCGCCACGTTGTGCACGAGATCAGGCTTCACCGTGCGGATCACCCGCGCCAGCGCGAAGAACAGGCGCAACTCGCCGAAGGGCGAACGGCCGCCGCGGCGCAGCGGTATGGCGTGATAGGGAAAGCCGTTGTCCTGAATCACCTTGACGAATACCGGATCGTAGGGAGCGGCCACATGCACCTCGATGCCGGCCGCACGCGCCGCCAGCGCCACCGGCATGCGATGGGTGGTGAAGAACAGCGCCTCATTGACCAGAAAGAGCAGACGCCGCGCTTCAGCCATGCGGAGCCTTCTGCAGCGTCGGAGCAATCAGCGCGGAGACTAGGGCGGCGAAAAGCGCGGCGTCAAGCATGCAATCTGGGCAGGAACTGCCTTATTTCGCCGGCATCGGCCGATGCCGCGCCAGCAGGTCGCGATAGAGCCTGTCGTAGGCATCGACGGCACGCTCAAGCGCGAATTCCCGTTCCACGCGGCGCCGCCCCGCGCGCCCGTAGGCGCTGCGCCTGGTCGCATCCCCGGCCAGCGCCGCGATCGCGTCGCCAAGCAGACGAGGCTCGCGCGGCGGAACCAGGATGCCGGTCTCGCCGTCCAGCACGGCTTCTGCGCTGCCGCCGACGCGCGTCGCAATGACCGGCAGGCCGGCGGCCATGGCCTCCAGGATCGCGTTGGGGAAGCCCTCCTCGTGCGAGCAGAGCAGCGCCACATCGGCGGCGGCGAGCAGTTGCGGCACGTCGTCGCGCGAACCGAGCCAGTGCAGATGCCCGGCGATGCCGTCGCGCAGCGCGCGCTGCTGAAGCGCCGGGCCGATCCGGCCGGTGTCATGGCCGACGCAGAGGAGCTGCCAGTCGCGCGGAAGCCGGTCTTGCACCTGCGCCAGCGCCGCCAGCAGGTCCGCATGCCCCTTATAGGGAATGAGGTTCGCCACGACGATCAACACCAGCGCGTCGCCGCCGATGCCGAGCCCGGCGCGTACGACGGCGCGATCCACCCCGGCGAAGCGGCTGACATCGATGCCGTTGCGGATCAGGTGCAGGCGTGCGGCCGGCACTCCCTCGGCGCGGAGATCGGCGAGCACGGCTTGCGCATTGCCGATGATGGCTTGCATGCGGCGATGCAGCCGATGTTCCAGTCGCGCAAGCAAGGGATAGCGGCGTTGATAGAGATTCAGGCTGCGCCGGCTCATCACGCGGATGCCGGGCGGCGCCGCCAAGCTGGCCAGGCCGCCGACCAGATAGGCTGGCGGCAGGATGAAGTGCAGAATTTCGGGTCGCCGGCGATACAACAGACGAAGCAAAGTCAAAGCCGAGGCGAGATGCAACAGCGGACGCGCAAGCCGTGACGGCAGGCGACCGAGCCAAGCGGCGCCGACCGGCTCGTGCACGGAAATTCCGGCCGCGGTGAATTGCTGTGCCATGGTGCCGGCGTGGGTCAGAACGCAAATGCCGATGTCGAGGCCACGTTGCCGCAGCTTCGGAAGAACGGCCAGGAGTTGCCGTTCGGTGCCGCCCGAATCCAGATCCGTGATGACGACCAGGAGCGAGGTTCCCTGGGCGGTCGGCGTCACGGCATGGCCTGTTCGGAAAACATAGCGGCGAGGCCGTCGGCGAGCGGGCGCGGCTCCACGCCGAGGCGATGTCGCATGTCGTCGATGGCGAAGGCCTTGTCCTCGAGCAGGCGGCGGATTTCATCGGCGCGGACGCGCGGCAGCCCGGGCAGCAGGCGCATGATCCATGCCGCGGCATAGAGCAGCACGGCGGGCGCCGGGAGCACGCGGACGCGCCTGCCCATGGCGGCGGCGATGGCACGCACGAAATCGGCCAGGCTGACCGCCTGCGGGCCGGCGATCACGATCGCCGGTCCGGGCGCCGCGGCGCCGAGCACCGCCGCCTCGATGCAGGCGGCGACATCCTCCACGTGGATCGGCTGGATCAGGCTGCGGCCGCCGCGCGGCAGCGGAACGAAGCGGAAGCGCCGGACCAGGGCGGCGATGCGGCGGACGTTGTTTTCGCCGTCGGCACCGTAGATCATCGTCGGGTGCAGCATCACGCCGGCGCAGCCGG
>DATKQA010000452.1:0-5643 GCA_035523835.1 Candidatus Sulfotelmatobacter sp. | reverse complement strand
CTTGAGCTCGCCGAGCTTTTCCTTGTTGGCGCGGCCGAGCAGCTCCTGCATGTCGGGCAGGTCGTCGGAGGAAATGAAGCTGAACTGCTGGAAGAATTCGTGGTCGGGCGGCAGGTCGGCGAAGAGCTCGACCGTGGTCGCAGCCACGTCGTAGCCGCTGCGCAGGAAGGCTTCCGTCAGCCCGACCTTGTCCAGCACCTGCTGCACGTAGGGATGCTCGGCCAGCCGCTCGACATCGAAGCCGTCGCCGACCGGGCTGCCGAACATCAGGTTCTCGGCGACCGAGGCGTTGCGGTTGTATTTCGTCCGGTCCCAGCTCTCGATCAATTCGCCCGACGTGCTCGCCGCCAGTTTCCGGCGCAGGCTGACCCGGGCGCGCAGCAGCCCCTCGACCAGCGCCGGCTCGCGTGCCGGATCGATGGTGCTGCGCATGCCGAGCTGGAACACGTCGTCATAGAGGCCGACGAGGTTGAGCACCCTGAGGCCCTCCTGCTTCAGCCCCGGCAGATCCTTGACGCCGGCGGCCGCGTAGTCGGTCCAATCGACGCTCGGATCGTGGGTGCTGTTGCCGGAGGCGAGGGATTCGCGCAGGCGGGTGCGATGCGCCTTCAGCGCCTCGCCGCTGTATTCGATCGTCGTCTGCGGCCGATTGCGCAGACCCAGGAACAGGTTGTTTTCGATCGAGGCGGCGAAGATGTAGGGCGCCTGGTTGATGAAGGCCATGCGCCGGCCGGTGATCGCCTCCGGCAGGCTCGCCATGTCGACGCCGCCGATGCTGATGCGGCCCTTGCTCGGCTCCATCAGGCGCGCGAGCAGCATGGCCAGTTCTTCGCGGCCCGACCCGCCGGGCCCGATGATGGCGACGTGCTTGTCGAGCGGCAGCGTGACGGAGATGCCTTCGACGATCGGGTTGCCCTGTTCGTCCGCCAGCGACACGTTGGCGAGCTGCATCTCGCCCTGCAGCGGCTCGATGACCTCCGGATCCGGCGCGTTGGGATCGACCTCCTTGATGCCCTCGGGCGCGAACTGCTCCACCACCTGTTCGTACTTGATGCGCGCGTCCTGCTGCGTCTGGTAGTAGTTGAGCAGTTCCTTCAGCGGCGCGCCCATTTCCTTCTGCGCCGCCACCGCGGCGATGATGGTGCCGACATCGAGCGAGCCCTTGATCGCCAGGTAGCCGCCGATGGCATAGAACAGGAACGGACCGGCCTGCTGCAGGAAGTTGTTCAGGAACTTGATCATGAACTTGCGCTGGAAGATGTCGTAGCGCAGCCAATAGACGTCCCCGAGCCGGTAGGAAAAATCCGCCAGCAGGCGGTGCGAGATGTGATGGGCGTGCACTTCCTGGATGCCGGCGATGCTCTCGCCGATGCGGTCGGACAGCCGGCGCGCGGAGCGGACCCGCTCCTTGCCGAGCATGTTGACCTTGCGCTGCATGCGCGGGATCACGTAGAGCTGGAACGGGTAGAGCGCGAGGGCGGCGACCGCGATGCCCCAGTTCTGCACGAACAGGAAGCCGAGGCTGACCAGGAACTGGCCGCCGTTGAAGACCGGCACGGCGGTGGCGGTGGCAATGAATCCGCCGAGATTTTCCGTCTCGGCCATGATCATCGGGATGATCTCGCCGGTGCTCATGCGCCGGAACACCGGCAGCGGGAAGCGCAGCACGCGGCCGCAAAGTTCGTAGCGCAGCCGGCGCAGCATGCGCTCGCCGGAAATGCCCTGGTAGACGTTGATCGAGTATTTGAAGACCTGCTGCACCACCACCAGGAACAGGAACAGGAAGGTGAGCGAGAGCAGGTAGGTCTCGTGGCTCAGGTGGAAGCCGAGCACGCTGACCGGAAATTCGATCCGCTTGCCGTTGATCCGGCCGATGATCCCCTGGTTGACGATCGCCTTCGGCACGGACAGGTAATAGTAGTAGGGGACGAACGAGGCGATCGAGAGCACCGTCAGGATGACCTGCTGGCGCATGCTGTATTTGAAGATGAAGCCGAAGAGGTTTCTCTCCATGCCCCAGTTTTGCTTTTGCGCCGTCGGCGTTTCCGGCGCGCGCGGCCGCTGATCGGCGGCGCGGTCCTCGCCTTTCGGCGGGTCGGCCGCGTGCTCGCGACGCGAGATTTGCAACGTGCTGCCTGTCACCTGGGCCTGTTGAAAGCGGCGATGCTACGGTCCGGATTGCCCCGCGCAGACCCCGCCGCGGCCGCTCAGCCGCGGACACAGGTCTGCCGGGTCTAGTTTATATGACCGCCGCCACCCCGTAAACGGCTAGCGCCCTTGATAAAAAAGCTTATTTTGCAGACCGATAGCGGCTATGCGATAGTTGCCGGCAGGGGACAGACGGGGGCAGCCACATGCGACATAAGAAGGCTGGTTCTCGAGTATTGATCTACAGCCACGACACAATGGGCTTGGGGCATCTCAGACGCTGCCGCACCATTGCCCATTCCCTGGTGCAGAACAACAAAAGCTTGTCTGTGCTGATTCTTTCGGGTTCGCCGATCATCGGCAGCTTCGACTTCCGCGCCCGGGTGGATTTCGTCCGCGTGCCCGGCGTGATCAAGCTGCGCAACGGCGAATATACCTCGCTGAACCTGCACCTCGATATCGACGAGACGTTGGATATGCGCTCCTCCATCATCGAGCACACGGCGGCGACCTTTGATCCTGATTTGTTCCTGGTGGACAAGGAGCCCCTCGGCCTGCGCGGCGAAGTGGCCTCGACCCTCAAGCTGCTGAAGGCGCGGGGCACCCGCCTGGTGCTGGGCCTGCGCGACGTGATGGACGAGCCCCGGCTCCTGGTGCCGGAATGGGAGCGCAAGAAGGCGGTGCCGGCGCTCAAGAACCTGTACGACGAGATCTGGGTCTATGGCCTGCCGCAGATCTGCAACCCGCTGGAGGGTATCGACCTGCCGGCGAGCGTCCGGCGCAAGATCTTCTACACCGGCTATCTGCGCCGCAGCACGCCCGACGACTGGCCGGTGCACCATCTGCCGGAGATCACCAAGCGGCCCTATATCCTGGTCACCACCGGCGGCGGCGGCGACGGCGAGGGCTTGATCGACTGGGTGCTGCGCGCCTACGAGAGCGACTATCTCATCCCCTATCCGGCATTGCTGGTGCTCGGGCCCTTCATGCAGCCGGAACGGCGCGACGAATTCCTGGAACGGGTGTCGCGGCTGCGCCGGGTCGAGGCGATCACCTTCGATGCCCATATGGAGGTGCTGGAGGCCAATGCCGTGGGCGTGGTCTCCATGGGCGGCTACAATACCTTTTGCGAGATACTGTCGCTCGACAAGCGGGCGCTGATCGTGCCGCGGACACGGCCGCGCCTGGAGCAGTATATTCGTACCGCGCGCGCCGAAGAGCTCGGCCTGGTCCGCATGCTGGAGGACGACGGCCAGTACGATCCGCGGGTCATGGCCGAGGCGCTCAGGGAATTGCCGCGCCAGCGGTTGCCGTCGGAGGTCGTGGTGCCGGGGCTGCTGGAAGGGCTCGACAACGTCAACCGGCTGATCGCACCTTGGATCAATACCGCGGACACAGAGCAGGCGATCAAGGCCATACCGCGGCCGGCGTGACGGGTCTCGTCGGCTTCGTGCTGAAGGGCTATCCGCGCCTTTCGGAAACATTCATCGCCCAGGAGATCGCCGCGCTCGAAGGCCGCGGCCTGCCGATCCGCATCATCTCGCTGCGCCGGCCGACCGACCGGCATCGCCATCCCGTGCACGGCGAGATCGCCGCGGCGGTGCACTATCTGCCGGAATATCTCTATCAGGAGCCGCTGCGCGTGCTGCGCGCCTGGTGGCGATTGCGGCGCTCGCGCCGCTACGCACTCGCCAGGCGGACCTGGCTCGGTGATCTCCGCCGCGATCCGACGGCGAATCGGGGCCGCCGCTTCGGCCAGGCACTGGTGCTGGCGGCGGAACATGGCGGCGACCTCGGCTGGCTGCATGCGCATTTTCTGCACACGCCGGCTTCGGTCGCGCGCTATGCCGCCATCTTGTGCGACCTGCCGTTCAGCATCTCCGCCCATGCCAAGGACATCTGGACGATTCCCGCCTGGGAGAAGGCGGAGAAGCTCGCCGGCTGCCGCTGGGCGGTGACCTGCACCGCGGCCAATCGCGACCATCTGTCCGCGCTGGCGCCGGAGGGACGCGTCGACCTGGTCTATCACGGCCTCGATCTCAGGCGTTTTCCGGCGCCGTCACCTCCCGCCGATGCACCGCGCGACGGCCGCGATCCGGCGGCACCGGTGCGCATCGTCTCGGTCGGCCGTGCGGTGGCGAAGAAGGGCTATGACGACCTGCTGCAGGCGCTGGCGGCATTGCCGCCGGAGCTGCACTGGCGCTTCGAACATATCGGCGGCGGCAAGCTGGCGCGCAAGCTGGCACGGCGCGCCGAACGGCTCGGCCTGGGCGCGCGGGTGCGCTGGCGCGGCGCCCGGCCGCAACAGGATGTCGTCGCCGCGCTGCGCGATGCCGACCTCTTCGTGCTGGCCAGCCGCATCGCCGGCGACGGCGACCGCGACGGCCTGCCGAACGTGCTGATGGAGGCGCAGAGCCAGGGGCTGTGCTGCCTCGCCACCCTGACCGCAGCCATTCCGGAATTGATCGAACACGCCGCCACCGGCATGCTGGTGCCGCCGGCGGACGCCGCCGCGCTGGCCGAAGCTTTGGCCCTGCTCGTTCGCGACCCGGCGCTTCGCGCCGCCTATGGCGAGGCTGGACAGCGGCGGACGCGCGGGCATTTCGGCATGGCGGCCGGCATCGACCGGCTGGCGGTGAAGTTCGGCCTGCAGCAGGAGCCCGGCCGGCGGCTCGCCCGGCAAGACCTCGGAGTTTAGGCGGTGCGCATTGCGTTCTATGCACCGATGAAGGCGCCAGGACACCCGGTTCCCTCCGGCGACCTGCGCGTCGCCGGTCTCTTGATCGCGGCGCTGGAAGCGGCCGGCCATACGGTCGAAATCGCCTCCACCTTCCGCAGCTACGACGGCATCGGCGAACCGCAGGAGCAAAGCGAACGGCGGGCCGCGGCCGGCGCCGAGGCCGGGCGCGTCACCGCGCGCCTGGCCACCCGTCCGGCAGCGGAGCGGCCGGCGCTGTGGTTCACCTATCACGTCTATCACAAGTCGCCGGACTGGCTCGGCCCCGCGGTCGCACCCGGACTGCGCCTGCCCTACGTCATCGCCGAGCCGTCCTATGCCGCCAAGCAGGCCGATGGTCCCTGGGGAGCGGGCCTTGCCGCCGCCAGGCGGGCGATCGAAGCCGCCGACGCGCTGATCTGCCCGACGCGCCTCGACATGGCAGCGGTCGCACCGCTCAGCCGGCCGGAGCGGGTGCATTACCTGCCGCCGTTTCTCGATCCGGCGCCCTTCATCGCGGCGCGCGCCGACCGCGCCGCGGCGCGGGCCGAGGTCGCCCGGCGCCATGGCCTCGACCCCGATCGCGTCTGGCTGCTGGCGGTCGGCATGATGCGCCGCCGCGACAAGCTGGAAAGCTATCGCCGGCTGGCCGCCGCGCTGGCCAAGCTGAGCACATCATCCTGGCGGCTTCTGGTGGTCGGCGACGGCGAGGCCCGTACCGAGGTCGAGGCCGCCTTCGCGCCGTTCGGCAGCAAGGTCGTCTTTGCCGGCGCGCGGAC
>DATKQA010000451.1:0-2472 GCA_035523835.1 Candidatus Sulfotelmatobacter sp. | reverse complement strand
AGATCAACCTGCCGTTCATCACCGCCGACGCCTCCGGGCCGAAGCATCTGGTGATGAAGCTGACGCGGGCGAAGCTGGAGAGCTTGGTCGATGACCTGATCACCCGCACGCTCGATCCCTGCCGCGCCGCGCTCAAGGACGCCGGCGTCGCGGCCAACCAGATCAACGAGGTGATCCTGGTCGGCGGCATGACGCGCATGCCGAAGGTGATCGAGACGGTGAAGTCCTTCTTCGGCCGCGAGCCGGCGCGCAACGTCAACCCGGACGAGGTGGTGGCGATCGGTGCCGCCATTCAGGGCGCGGTGCTGCGGGGCGACGTCAAGGACGTGCTGCTGCTCGACGTGACGCCGCTGTCGCTCGGCATCGAGACGCTGGGCGGCGTGTTCACCCGGCTGATCGACCGCAACACCACGATCCCGACCAAGAAGAGCCAGGTCTTCTCCACCGCCGACGACAACCAGCAGGCGGTGACGATCAAGGTCTTCCAGGGCGAGCGGGAGATGGCGGCCGACAACAAGTTGCTCGGCCAGTTCGACCTGATGGGCATCCCGCCGGCGCCACGCGGCGTGCCGCAGATCGAGGTCACGTTCGACATCGACGCCAACGGCATCGTCTCCGTCTCGGCCAAGGACAAGGCGACCGGCAAGGAGCAGCAGATCCGCATCCAGGCCTCGGGCGGCCTGTCGGAGGCCGACATCCAGCGCATGGTCAAGGAAGCCGAGGCGAATGCCGAGGCCGACAAGAAGCGCCGCGAGCAGGTCGAGGCGCGTAACCAGGCCGACGCCCTGATCCACCAGGTCGAGAAGAACCTGAAGGAGCATGGCGACCGCATCCCCGCCCAGGAGCGCGGCGAAGCCGAGGCGGCGATTGCCGCGGCCCGCTCCGCCATGGAGGGCTCCGACGCTGAGGCGTTGAAGCAGGCGACGGACCGGCTGAGCCAGTCGGCGATGAAGCTCGGCGAGGCGATGTACAAGGCGCAGGCCGAGGCCGGCCAGGCCGGGGCCGGCGCTCAGCCCGGCGCCGGCCCGCAGCAATCGGCCGGCACCGACGACAAGGTGGTCGACGCCGAGTTCGAGGAAGTGGACGAGAACAAGAAGAAGTCGGCCTGATGGCGACCGGCCGCTGCAACGCGGCCGGCCCGCATCCGGGTCTTCCGGCTTGACGGGCCGATCTCGCTTATCGACCGGCGGCGCCCGCGCTTCATCGAAGGCGGGCGCCGTTCGCATTCACGGCTCCTCGCTGCCGATGGCGGCCGAGGCCTGTCACAGCGCCTTCAGGCAGGGCTGATTACGAATGGCCAAGCAGGACTATTACGCGACGCTCGGGGTTGCGCGCGAAGCGAGCGGCGATGAGCTGAAGAAGGCCTACCGCAAGCTCGCCATGCAGTACCACCCGGACCGCAATCCGGGTGACGCGCGCGCCGAGGCGAAGTTCAAGGAAGTCAACGAAGCCTACGACGTGCTGCGCGACGAGCAGAAGCGCGCCGCCTATGACCGCTTCGGCCATGCCGCCTTCGAGGCCGGCGGCGGCGCCGGCGGGTTCGGTGGCTTCGGCGGGTTCGAAGCCGGCGGCGGACTCGGCGACATCTTCGACCAGATGTTCGGCGAGATGATGGGCCGCCGCGGCGGCGGCCGCGCCCGCACCGGCAACGACATCCGCGCCCAGGTGGAAATCGACCTCGCCGAGGCCTTCGCCGGTATCAAGACAACCGTCCGCTTCGCGACACGCGTTGCCTGCGAGGCTTGCAACGGCACCGGCTCGGAGGACAAGGACCGCGCCGCAAGCGCCTGCTCCACTTGCGGCGGCGCCGGCAAAGTGCGCGCGCAGCAGGGCTTCTTCGTCATCGAGCGGACCTGCCCGACCTGCGGCGGCGCCGGCCGCGTGATCCGCAACCCGTGCCGCATCTGCGGCGGCAGCGGCGTGACGGCGCGGGAACGCTCGCTGCAGGTGCAGATCCCGGCGGGCGTGGAGGACGGCACGCGCATCCGCCTCGCCGGCGAAGGCGAGGCCGGGCCGAACGGCGCGTCGGCCGGTGATCTGTACGTGCATGTCGCGATCCGGCCACACGAGATCTTTCAGCGCGAAGGCGCCAACATCTTCTGCCGTGTGCCGTTGCGCATGACACAGGCGGCACTCGGCGGCGAAATCGAGGTACCCTCGATCGACGGCTCCGCCGCCCGCGTCAAAATTCCCGCCGGCACGCAGACCGGTGAGCAGTTCCGGCTGCGCGGCAAGGGATTTTCCGTGCTACGCAGCGCCGCGCGCGGCGACATGTACATCCAGGTGGCGGTGGAAACACCGCAACACCTGACGCGCCGGCAACGCGAACTGCTCGAGGAGTTCGAGGGAGAGGCGCAGGCGAATACCAACCATAGCCCGGAACACGAAGGATTCTTCGCCAAGGTGCGGGAGTTCTTCGAGGGGAAGGGCTGAAGGAAAGCTCGGGGCTTCGCCCCGAACCCCACCAGGGAC
>DATKQA010000450.1:0-9440 GCA_035523835.1 Candidatus Sulfotelmatobacter sp. | reverse complement strand
CTCGGCCGGGGTGGCGATGCGCGCCGACCATTTGGTGAGCGAGCGCATGATGCCCATCTGATCGGGGATTTCGTGCAGCAGGCCGAGGTTGCGGCCGATCAGGGCGAGCGGAATCTGCCCGACGATGGCCAGCACCGGCGCGTTGCAGGCATAGGCGGTGGAAAGTGCCGCGGTGGTATTGAGGAAGCCGGGGCCGGGCACGACCGCGTAGGCCGCCGGCTGGCCGCTCGCCATGGCGGCGCCGAGCGCCATATAGGCGCAGGCCTGCTCGTGGCGCGTATGCACCGGACGGATGCGGTTGGTGTTGTCGTAGAGCGCGTCGAAGAAGACGTCGTTCTGCACGCCGGGCAGGCAGAAAATCGTGTCGATGCCGTTGCGCTTCAGCATCTCGACCACGGCCTGCGCGGTATTCATCCGATCCATGCGAGTCTCCTGCGGTCTGCCGCCATTCTCTAGTGCTTGTGGCCGTGCTCGGCGTGATAGCGGCTCATCATGGTGAAAAGCTGCATCACGTCGGGCCGTCCGCGGTCGCCGGCGAACTCCTTGTAAAGCGCATTGACATTGACGCAGATGCGCTCGGCATCGCCCCAGTCGGCAAAGTCCTTGAGCGAGATGTCGCGCACTGCCTCCTCCAGGCCCATGCCGGCGTCGTAGCGCCGGCGCGCTTCGCGCTTGATGTACTCCAGATAGGTCTTCAGCGCGCGGACGCCGCTCTTGTCGGTGATCGGGCCGTGGCCGGGCACCACGGTTTCCACGTCCCAGCCGAGGATGCGGTCGCAGGCGGCGATCCAATTGTCCACCGGCCCGGCCCAGACGATCGGGTGGCCCTTCACGAACAGAATGTCGCCGGTGTAGACGGTGCGATCGCCGGGCACGTGCACCAGGGTGTCGCCCCTGGTATGGGCCGGGCCGACATTGACCAGCTCGATCGCCTTGCCGCCGACCTGCAGGGAAAGCGAGCGGTCGAAGGTGCGGTTCGGCGGCGTCGAGACGATCGCCTCGGTGAAGGCGAAGCGGCTGCCCATCACCTCATGCAGGAAGGCGCCGGCCTCGCCGAGTGCGCGCCAGTTCCGCATCATCTGCACCAGCGTCTCCGGCGGCAGCTCTTCCACCTCTTCCTTGCAGGCGGCGGAGGCGATGATTTCCCGGGCTCCGACGAGCTGGTTGCCGAAGGTATGGTCGCCGTTGGCATGGGTATTGACCAGCCGGTCGATATGCCTGGCGGCCGGCACCGCCGCGCGCATCTTGGCCAGCATATCGGCGGTCAAGTCCAGATCGAACAAGGTGTCGACCAGGAGGCATTCGCCGCCGTCGCTGATCAGGCCGGCGTTGCTGTAGCCCCAGCTTCCGTCCGGCTGCAGCCAGGCATAGGTGCCGTTGCCGAGGTCATGCAGCCCCTTGGTGAATTGCCACTTTGCCATCGCTTCCTCCCGCCGGGGTTCTTCGTCGTTACAGGTCCAGGTCGCCGAGCATGCGCGAAATCAGCATCTTCTGCACTTCCGAAGTGCCTTCGTAGATCTGATAGACGCGCACGTCGCGATAGATCTTCTCCACCGGAAAGTCGTTGAGAAAGCCCGACCCGCCGTGGATCTGGATCGCCTTCGTGGCGACCCGCTCGGCCATTTCCGAGGCATAGAGCTTCGCCATCGAGGCTTCGCGGGCACAGGGTGCGCCGCGGTCCTTGAGCGCCGCCGCATGCAAATAGAGCTGCCGCGCCGCCTCGATCTCCGTCGCCATCTCGGCCAGCATGAAGCCGATCGCCTGGTGTTCGATGATGCGCTTGCCGAAGGTTTCCCGCTCGCCGGCATAGGCCAGGGCGGCCTTCAGGGCGGCGCGGGCACCGCCGGTCGCCTGGGCGGCGACGCCGATCCGGCCAAGCGAGAGATTGGCCAGCGCGATGCCGAGGCCGCGGCCGACCTCGCCCAGCACGTCGCGTGCCGGCACGCGCATATTCTCCAGCACGATCTGGCAGGTGTCGTTGGTGCGATGGCCGAGCTTCTGCTCCTTGCGCAGCACGCGATAGCCGGGGTTGTCGGTCGGGGTGACGAAGGCGGTGATGCCCCGCTTGCCGGCGGCGGGGTCGGTCACCGCGACGATCAGGGCCAGGTCGGCGGTCGAGCCGCCGGTGATGAAGGCCTTGTGCCCGTCGAGCAGGTAGTCGTCGCCCCGTCGCACGGCGCGGGTGCGGATTGCGGCGGCATCCGACCCGGTATGCGGCTCGGTCAGGTGGAAGCAGCCGATCCATTCGCCCGACGTGAGACGGGTCAGGTAGTTCCGCTTCTGCCATTCGCTGCCGAAGCCGAGAAGTGCCGCCGCCACCGGCGAATTGTTCGCCGCCATCATGTTGGAGAGCCCGCCGTCGGCGGCGGAGATTTCCTCGATGGCGAGCACATAGGCGGTGAAGTCGGCGCCGGCGCCGCCATAGGCCGGCGGGATCATCACGCCCATAAGGCCGGCTTCCGCCATCTTCGTCAGCACGCTGCGCGGCGCCCCGCCGGCACGGTCCCATTCGGCGGCGAAGGGCGCGATTTCCCGCCTGGCGAAGGCCCTGGCCGTCTCGCGAATCTGGCGCTGCTCGTCGCTCAGTATCATGCCGCCCCGTCCGGCTTCTTGTTGGCGCGCTGCCGCCGATACTACGCCGGGGCCCGGTCGCGTCAACGTGCGGTGCCGCGTTCCGGCGCGCCGCCGCCCGGCAAGTCTGCGCTAGGTTTGCCGGCGGCGCGCCGGTACAATCGGCGGCGATCGGTGTGGGAGGAATCGCCATGAAACTCGGGCTTTTTATCGGCTATTCCGGCGCGGAGATGCGGCTTCCGGTGGAACTGGTGCAGCGGGCCGAGGCGCTCGGCTACCATTCCGTCTGGACGGCGGAGGCCTATGGCTCTGACGCGGTGACGCCGCTCGCCTTCCTCGCCGGCAAGACCGAGCGCATCAAGCTCGGCACCGCGATCATGCAGCTCGCGGCGCGCACCCCGGCCAATGCCGCCATGGGCGCCATGACCGTCGATGCCATGGCCGGCGGCGGGCGCTTCATCGCCGGCATCGGCGTCTCCGGCCCGCAGATCGTCGAGGGCTGGTACGGACAGCCCTGGGGCAAACCCTATTGGCGCATCAAGGACTACGTCGCCATCATGCGCAAAATCTTCCAGCGCGAGGCGCCGGTGGCGCACGAGGGGCGCGAGATCAGCCTGCCCTATCGCGGCGAGGGCGCCCTGGGTGTCGGCAAGCCGCTGAAGTCGATCCTGCATTGCCGCCCCGACATCCCCATCTATCTCGGCACCGGCAACGAGGCGACGGTGAAGCTCACCGCCGAGATCGCCGACGGCTGGCTGCCGCTCGGTTTCGTGCCGGGCAGCATGCCGGAATACCTGCCTTGGCTGGAGGAAGGCTTCCGCCGCGCCGGCAACGGCAAGAGCCTCAGGGATTTCGAGATCCACGCCCATACCCATGTCGAGGTGAACGGCGACGTCAAGGCGGCGCTGGCGAAGCTGAAGCCGGAGGTGGCGCTCTATGTCGGCGGCATGGGCCATCGCGACAAGAACTTCCACAAGGACATGCTGATCCGCCGCGGCTTCAAGGATGCCGCCGAGCGCATCCAGGAGCTCTATCTCGCCGGCCGCAAGGACGAGGCCACGGCGGCGGTGCCCGACGAATGGGTGGACCAGAAGTCCCTGGTCGGGCCGCCGGCGCGCATCATCGAACGCTATCGCGCCTGGGAGGATTCGGGCATCACCGGTCTCGGTGTGCGCTCGCACCAGCCGGAAGCGGTCGAGGTCATGGCCAAGGCGGCCCGCCTCAATGCCGGTCGCTGACGGAGCGGCGCCCATGCAGCCTGTCTTCGATATCGCCGCGGTGCATCGTTTGAAATATGCCGGCGCGGTCGATGCCGACGGCCATGTGCTGGAAGCGCCGGATCTCTGGGAGAACTACATCGAGGCGCGCTATCGCGACCGGGCGCTCCGCCTGCGCCGCGACGCCGACGGGCTGGAATATCTGGAGATCGACGGCAAGCCCTCGAAGCGGACGCGCAAGGGCTATCCGGCGACGCTCGGCCGCATGGGGCAGACGGAGCTTGCGGCCTTCACGCCGCACCCGGACAAGACCTATGCCGCCAACATGCCGTTCGGCGCCTGCGACACCGGCGAGCGCCTGCGGCTCCTCGATGCCGAGGGGCTGGACGCGGCCGTGCTCTATCCGACCATCGGTATTCTCTGGGAGGCCGAGCTTGCCGATGCCGAACTGTCGCAGGCCTATTGCCGCGCCTACAACCGCTGGATCGCCGATTTCTGCCGTCCATCGCGCGGCCGGCTGATCCCGATCGCGCATCTTTCGCTTGGCGATCCCGATGCGGCGGCCACTGAGTTGCGGCGCGCGGTGAAGGACGGCTGCCGCGGCGGCTTCGTCGTGCCCTTCGCCTGGACCCGGCGGCCGCACGGGCATCCGGCGCACGATGCGCTGTTCGCCGCCGCGGTCGAGCTCGACGTGCCCATCGCCATCCATCCATCGTTCGAGCCGTTCAATCTGCGCTCGCAGCGCTTCGAGGACGGCCATCGCCTGCCGCTGCTGGCGAGCGCCACGGCGGGCGACGGCGTGCGCCACGCCTTCACCACCTTCTTCGATTTCGCCACCTTCGACCGCTTTCCGACGCTGAAGCTGGTGATCCTCGAATCCGGCGCCGGTTGGATCGGCTATTGGCTCGATCGCCTCGATGGCGTTTCCACCGCCACCTATCTCGGCGGCCGGGCGCCGCTGAAGCGAAAGCCGAGCGAGTATTTCCGCCGGCAATGCTGGATTTCCGCCGATCCCGACGAGCATACGGTGCCGGCGCTGGCGGCGCTCTACGGCGGCGACCGCTTCTTCTGGGCGAGCGACTATCCGCATCCCGACCATACCGGCGGCTATCTCGAAGCGCTGGAGCACATGGCGGCCGCCATGCCGCCCGCGGCGCGGGCCGGCCTGCTTGGCGGCAATGTGCGGACCGCCTACCGGTTCTAGCGTGGCGGCGCCGGGCGGCTTCGATGCGCCCTATGCCGAGGACGATGCGCGCCTGGCAACGCAATTCCTTGCGCAAGCCCGCCTGGCGCCGGAGCGCGAGGCGCGCATCGACGCGACGGCGCGCGATCTCATCAGCGCGATCCGCGCCCGTGGCGGCGGCTTCGGCGGCGTCGAGGACATGCTGCGCGAATATGCGCTCTCCACCAAGGAAGGCCTGGCGCTCATGGTGCTGGCCGAGGCGCTGCTTCGCGTGCCCGATGCCGATACCGCCGACCGCCTGATCGCCGACAAGCTCGCCCAGGGCGATTTCCTGCATCACGTGGTGAAGTCGGAAGCCTTCCTGGTCAATGCCTCCGCCTGGGCGCTCGGCGTCACCGCGCGGCTGATCCAGCCCGGCGAGACGCCGGAGAGCATCGTGGCGCAGGTGGTGAAGCGGCTCGGCGCGCCGGCGGTGCGCGCTGCCATGCGCCAGGCCATGCGTCTCATGGGCAACCATTTCGTGCTCGGCCAGACCATCGACGAGGCGCTGGAGCGGGCGCGCGGCGGCGGCCAGGTCTATCGCTATTCCTTCGACATGCTGGGCGAGGGCGCCCGCACAGCGGAGGATGCCGTGCGCTACTACGAATCATATGCCGCTGCCATCGATGCCATCGGCCGTGCCGCCGGCAACGCCGCGCTGCCGAACCGGCCGGGCATTTCGGTCAAGCTGTCGGCGCTGCATCCGCGCTACGAGGCGGCTAGCCGCGAGCGGGTGATGCGCGAACTGGCGCCGCGCCTCGTCGCGCTGGCGCGCCAGGCCCGCGCCCACGACCTCAACTTCACCATCGATGCCGAGGAGGCCGACCGGCTGGAACTGTCGCTCGAGGTGCTGGAAGCGGTCTTTGCCGATGCCGCGCTCGCCGGCTGGGACGGTTTCGGCCTGGCCGTCCAGGCCTACCAGAAGCGTGCGCTCGCCGTGATCGACTGGGTGGCGGCTCTCGCGGAACGGTCCGGCCGGCGCATGATGGTGCGCCTGGTGAAGGGCGCCTATTGGGACACCGAGATCAAGCGCGCCCAGGAGCGCGGCCTCGACGACTACCCCGTCTTCACCCGCAAGGCGATGACCGACCTGAGCTACATGGCCGCGGCGGAGAAGCTGCTGGCGCTCCGCCCGCGCCTTTATCCGCAGTTCGCCACGCACAATGCGCTCACCATCGCCGCCATCCTCGAGCGCGCCGGCACGGCCGAGGGCTTCGAGTTCCAGCGTCTGCACGGCATGGGCGAGGCGCTCTACGCCCGCCTGCTCGACACGAGGCCCGAGGCGGCCTGCCGCGTCTATGGCCCGGTCGGCGGCCATCGCGATCTCCTGGCCTATCTGGTGCGCCGCCTGCTGGAAAACGGCGCCAATTCCTCCTTCGTCTCGGCCGCGGCCGATCCCGCCGTGACGGTGGAAAGCCTGCTGCAACGGCCGGCCGACATCATCGGCGACGCGGCGGCGGCACGGCATCCGCGCCTGGCGCTGCCGCGCGACCTGTTCGCGCCGCACCGGCGGAATTCGCGCGGGGTGGAATTCGGCAGCCGCGCCGCCCTGCAGGGCCTGCTCGATGCGGTCGCCGCGGCGCGCGGCGCACCGGCCGAAGCGGTTGCCATCGTCAATGGGACAAAACGATCCGGCCCGGCGCGTGATGCGATCAGTCCGATCGACGGAGCCATCGTCGGCCGGGTGATCGAGGCTGGCGCCGACCTGGCCGACGAAGCCGTGCAGGCGGCGCATCGCGGCTTCCCGGCCTGGAGCGCGACGCCGGCGGCGGACCGCGCCGCCTTCATCGAACGGGCCGGGGATCTCTTGGAAGGCGCACGCGGCCGGCTGATCCATCTGCTGCAGGTCGAGGGCGGCAAGACCCTCGATGACGCCGTTGCCGAAGTGCGCGAGGCCGTCGACTACTGTCGCTACTATGCGGCGGAGGGGCGGAGCCTGTTCGGCGCCGGCGCGGCCATGCCGGGGCCGACCGGCGAGACCGACCGGTTGCGGCTGCGCGCGCGCGGGCCGTTCGTCGCCATCTCGCCCTGGAACTTTCCGCTCGCCATCTTCCTCGGCCAGGTCCTGGCGGCGCTGATGGCCGGCAACAGCGTGGTGGCCAAGCCGGCGGAGCAGACGCCGCTGATTGCCGCCGAGGCGGTGCGGCTGCTGCACGAAGCGGGCGTTCCCGGCACGGCGCTGCACCTGGTGCCGGGCGACGGCGCGATCGGCGCGCGGTTCGTCGGGCATCGCGACGTGGCCGGCGTGGTCTTCACCGGCTCGACCGAGGTGGCGCGTTCGATCAACCGTGCGCTGGCGGCGAAGGACGGCCCGATCGTGCCGCTCATCGCCGAGACCGGCGGCATCAATGCGCTGATCGCCGATGCCACCGCCTTTCCCGAGCAGGTGGCGGACGATGTGCTCACCTCCGCCTTCCGCTCGGCCGGCCAGCGCTGCTCGGCGCTGCGCCTGCTCTGCCTGCAGGAGGAAGTGGCCGACAAGATGATCGCCATGATCGCCGGCGCGGCCCGCGAGCTTCGCCTCGGCGATCCCCGCGATCCGGCGACGCACATCGGCCCGGTGATCGACCGGGAGGCCAAGGCCCGACTCGATACCTATGTCGCGGCGCGCTCGCGCAGCGCCAGGCTGCACTATGCCGGTGCGGCGCCGGCCACCGGCACTTTCGTCGCCCCGCACATCTTCGAGCTGGATCGTGTCGACGCCCTGACCGAGGAGATCTTCGGCCCGATCCTGCACGTCGTGCGCTATCGCGCCGACGACCTCGACGGCGTGCTCGCGGCGCTCGCCGCCAGCGGCTACGGCCTCACGCTCGGCATTCATTCGCGCATCGACGCGACGGTCGCGCATATCGTCGAGCGCCTCCCGGTCGGCAACGTCTACGTCAACCGCAACATGATCGGCGCCGTGGTGGGGGTGCAGCCCTTCGGCGGCCATGGCCTGTCAGGCACCGGGCCGAAGGCCGGCGGCCCGCATTATCTGCCGCGCTTCGCCGCCGAGCAGACCCTCACCGTCAATACCGCCGCGGCCGGCGGCAATGCCGCCCTGATCGCCATGGACGACCGGGGCTGAGGCTGCGGCTCACTTCGTGCGCGGATCCGGGGCCTTCAATCCCATGACCGTCTTCGGCGGATAACGCTTGAATGTGCCGAGGTGCGAGCGCATGCCGTGCTGGAAGGCTTCGACATAGGCGAGCTTCCGGGTCATGTAATTGTGCGTTTCCTTGGGGTCGAGATAGAGGTTGTAGAGGCGGGCATAGGCGAAGCGCTGCAGCACGCCGGTGAAGCCGCCGGGGCCGGCGGCATCGTGCTCGTCGTCGCTGGTGGCCGACAGCACCATCTTGTATTCGCCGCAGCGCAGCCCGGAAAACGTCGTGCCGAGCCAGTAGTAGTGATACTTGCGGTTCGACAGCCCCTCCGGCGCCAGCAGGAAGGACGACTGGTCGATGCCGTCGATATAGCGGTCCTCGGGCAGCCGTTCGCTCGCGCCGGCAAGGCCGAGGACCGTCGGCAGGATGTCGTTGAAATCGAACAGGCCATCGCTCTGCCGCCCGGCCTCGATCATGCCCGGCCAGACCAGAAGGCCCGGCACGCGCACGCCGCCCTCCCAGGTCGAACCCTTGGCGCAGCGGAACGGCGTGAACGCGGAATCAGGCCAGGTTTCCATGTGCGGACCGTTGTCGGAGGAGACGAAGATCAAGGTATCCTCGAGCTGGCCGGTCTGGCGTAGCGTTTCCACCAGGCGGCCCATGATCTCGTCGAGTTCCAGCAGCGTGTCCTTGTAAGGATGCTTGGCCGGCGATTTGCCGAGGTAGCGCGCGTTCGGATAATTGTCGAAATGGGCGCCGCGCGTGCAGTGATAGAGGAACCAGGGTTGCTCGCGGCCGGCCATGCGCTGGATGAAGCCGGTCGAATATTGGCACCACTTCTCGTCGAGCTCCGAGAGCACGGGGATGGTGACTTCCTCGACATTCTCGACCGTGCCGCCCTTGGCCGCATGCACGAAGCAGCGATTGAACGGCATGTTCTTCACCCATTCGGTGCGCGCCTCGGAATAGACGATCTCGGGAAAGAAGTGCGGATCGCGCCATTCGGTGTACATGTCCGACACCGACAGAAAGCCGTAAAAATCGTCGAAGCCGACGTTCTGCGCCTGCGACGGCAGGTTTTCGCCGACGTGCCATTTGCCGACCGCCTGGGTCACGTAGCCGGCGTCGGCAAGGAGCTGGGCCAGGGTGATCTCGCCCTGCAGGCCGCCGGGCTCGCCGTACATGGGCGGGCGGTGCAGGCCGTGGCGGTTCGGCACCCGTCCGGTGAGCAAGGTGGCGCGGGAAGGCGAGCAGCTCGGCTCGGAATAGCAGGAGGTGAGCTGCAGCCCGTTGCGCGCCAGGCGATCGAAATTGGGTGTCGGTGCGCCGACGGCGATGCCGCCG
>DATKQA010000449.1:0-2464 GCA_035523835.1 Candidatus Sulfotelmatobacter sp. | reverse complement strand
CTCCAGCCAATGCCGGCGCGTGGCTTCCTGGCGCGACGCCATCCCCTTCCTCCCCGATCGTTACCGGTCGAGAGGGTGGCGCCGTCGGCCATGAGGGTCAATAGACGTCGCGCCGGTAGCGGCCGCTCTTGGCCAGCTCGGACACATAGGTCTTGGCCTTGGCGCCGTCCATGCCGCCTTGCTTGGCGACGATGAAATTCAGCGCCATGTCGACGTCGCGGGCCATGCGGCTCGCGTCGCCGCAGACGTAGACCGCGGCACCGTCCTGCAGCCAGGCCCAGAGCTCGGCGGCGTTCTCGCGCATGCGCTGCTGCACATAGACCTTCTCCCCCTGGTCGCGCGAGAAGGCGAGGTCGAGGCGGGCGAGATGCCCGTCGCGGCGATAGGCTTCCATCTCCTCGGCATAGAGGTAGTCGCAGCCCTGGCGCTGGTCGCCGAAGAACAGCCAGTTGCGGCCGCGCGCGCCGACGGCACGGCGCTCCTCCAGGAAGGCGCGGAACGGCGCGACGCCGGTGCCCGGCCCGATCATGACGACCGGCGTGTCGCCGTCCTCCGGCAGGCGGAAGCCGTGGCTTGCCTGCACGAAGACCGGCGCCGTCGCGCCCGGCGGCAGGCGGTCGGCGAGGAAGGTGGAGGCGATGCCCTTGCGCGCGCGGCGGCGGCGCTCGTAGCGGACCGCGGCAACGGTGAGATGCACCTCGCCGGCATGCGCCTTGGGCGAGGAAGCGATGGAATAGAGCCGCGGCTGCAGCGCGCCGAGCGCCGAGATCAGCTCCTGCAACGGCGGCCGGGCCGAAGGAAAGGCCAGCAGCAGATCGAGCAGGTCGGCGTCCTGCGGCTCGGCGCCGGGATAGCCCTCGGCGAGCGCCTGCAACCGGTCGGCGTCGAGCGGATGGCGGGCGCGCGAGGCCAGCACCTCGATCGCCGTGTCGGCCGGGCGGCCGATGTCGCAGGCCTCGAGCAGCGCCTGGCGCAAGGGACGCATCGCCCGGTCGGGACATTCGACGGCGACCTCCGGCTTGGCGCCGAGCTGCTCGATCACCGCATCGACGAGGTCCGGGCAGTTCAGCGCATGCACGCCGAGGCTGTCGCCGACCTCATAGGCAAAAACCGGGTCGTCGGGACGGAAGACGACATGGCGGGTGTCCTTCTCCGAGCCGGGGCCGTTGAGCGGCCGGGCGCCGACCAGCCGACCCGGTACCGGTGCGGAGCGGCCGGCAACGGAGACGGGCGCGGCGGGCACCATGGCCGGCGCGGCCGTCACCAGGTCCGAGGCCATGATCTCCTTCAGCATGCGTGCGGTTTCTTTGCCGCCGGGCACGCAGAGCGTGAGTTTGGTCTCGCGGCCCTCCGCTATGGCACGGGAGTAGGTCTGGCAGAGATGGCCGCATTGGCCGCAATCCAGTTGCGCCATTGCCGCCATCAATACCTGTGCTTTCGGCCGACCGGCCGCGAGTTCCATGCGCGCATCGAGCGAGAGCGTCGGATCGTGCCAGGGATGATCCTCCGGCTCGGCGGCCGCCGCCGGCAGGGCGGCGGCGGCATCGGCCGACGTCCGGTCGCCGGTGCCGCCGCCCCATGCCGCGGCAATGAATCCGTTGAGCCAGGCGCGCTGCGGCGCGGTGAAAGGCGCATTGTCGGGGATCATCGGCGCGAGAAAGCTCATCCCCTACGCCGCCTGACTGACCGCCGTTTCGCACAGGCGCTTGAGCTCGTCCAGCGCATGCCGGTTGGCGAAGGCGCCGAAGCTCTCGGCCGGCGAGACGCGATGCGCGAGATAGGCGCCGAGCAGTCGCTCGACCTGCCGCGGCACGTCGGCAAAGGGCACGGCCGGATAGATCTCGCGGCCGATGCGCGGCTCGGCGCCGCCGGCACCGCCGACGCAAACGTTGTAGCCCTCCACCAACTCGTCGCCGATCTCCACCTTGGTCGCCAGCAGGCCGATGTCGGCGACGAGGTGCTGGGCGCAGGAATGCGGGCAGCCGGTGAGATGGATGGTGATCGGCTGGTCGAGCGCCAGGCGCGCCTCCAGATGGTCGGCCAGCTCCAGCGCGTGCCGCTTGGTATTGCCGAGCGCGAACTTGCAGCCGGTATTGCCCGTGCAGGCGACCAGCGCGCCGCGGATCGCGCTCGCCGAAATGCCGAGGCCGAGGGCCGCGATCGCCGCCCCGGCGGCGGCAAGATCGGCGTCGGGCACATCCGAGATCAGCAGGTTCTGCCACACCGTCAACCTGAGCGTGCCGCTGCCGAAGCGCTCCGCCACCGCGGCCAAGCCGCGCATCTGCGCCGCGCCGAGCCGCCCGACCGGCACCGCGACGCCGATGAAGTTCAATCCCGGCTGGCGCTGCGCATGCACGCCGATATGGCCATGCTTGGCGGCCGGCGGGCGTGGCCGGCATTCGGTCGGTGCCAGGTGCTGCGGCTGGAAGGCAAGGTGCTTCGCCGCCTCCGCCAGATATTTCTC
>DATKQA010000448.1:0-14019 GCA_035523835.1 Candidatus Sulfotelmatobacter sp. | reverse complement strand
GTCCCCCTATTTGTCACACCGCGTCGAGCCGAATTGTCATACTCGTTCGATAGGGTTGGGATGAAGTTGGGCGTCGGTAGCGTGCGAGGTGCGTCATGAGCTTCGAGGTCGTCTGGAAGAGCCGTCCCGATCATCTCCATGTCATGGAGATCGGCGATCCGCGCAGCGCCCGGCAGTTGGCGAACACGCTGCAAAGCCAGCAAGGCACCGCGAGCGTCGTCGACAAGGCGACCGGGGCGGTGGTCTTCCGCCCGCCCTGGCTGCAGACCGGCAAGCCGTCGAAGCGGCGCGGCCCGCGCGCCCACTGAGCACGACCCTGCCGGCCGCGGGCCGGCCCGGTCACGCCGCGGCGATCCGCGCGCGATTGCTTCCGGCCCAATTGCTTCCGGCCCAATTGCTTCTGGCCGAGGCGGCGCCTACTCTAGCCGGACCGAGCGGTGAGGAGGACGCACCATGAAGCTCAGCGCAGCGCAAATCGCGGAATTCGAGGACCGGGGCTATCTCTTCCTGCCCGAAGTCTTCTCGCCCGAGGAAGTCGCGCTGCTGACCGGCGAGGTGCCGGCCCTGCTGGCGGAAAAGCGCGACGAGGTGGTGCGCGAGAAGGGCTCCGACGCGCCGCGCACGGCCTTCTACGTGCAGACCTGGAATTCGGTCTATGCCATGGTGGCGCGCCATCCGCGCCTGGTCGAGCCGGGCATGCAGCTTCTCGGTTCCGACAAGCTCTACATGCACCAGTTCAAGATCAACGCCAAGGCGGCGTTCGACGGCGCCGTCTGGCAATGGCACCAGGATTATGCCACCTGGTTCGCCGACGACGACATGCCGGCGCCGCGGGCCATGAACATCGCGCTGTTCCTTGCTGAAGCCAACGAGTTCAACGGTCCGCTGATGTTCATCCCGAAAAGTCATCGGCAGGGACGGCTGGCGGCCGGCCACGACGTCACCACCACCAGCTATCCGCTGTGGACCACCGACAACGAGACCATCACCCGCCTGGTCGAGGCAGGCGGCATCGTGGCGCCGAAAGGCCCGGCCGGCTCTATCCTGCTGTTTCACGGCAATCTGGTGCATGCGTCCGGTTCGAACCTGACGCCCTGGTCGCGCTGGATCCTCTATCTGTCGCTCAATCGCTGCGACAATGCGATCCGCCGCCTCCAGCGGCCGACCTGGATCGCCAATCGCGACTTCACCCCGATCGACATGCTGGCGGACGATTGTCTGATGCGCTATCGGCGCGGCCAGCGCAGCGCCGCCGAATAGGCGGGGCGACCGCATGAATCTGCATCGGCTTCTGCTGGCGCGCGAGACCGCGGGCCGGCCGCTCCGCGTCGGCCTGATCGGTGCCGGCAAGTTCGGTTCGATGTTTCTGGCCCAGGCGCAGCGCACGGCCGGGCTGCACCTTCTCGGCGTCGCCGACCTGGCGCCGGCGCGGGCGCGCGAGAGCCTTGCGCGGGTCGGCTGGCCGACCGGGCGCATCGAGGCCCGCTCGCTCGGCGAGGCGGTCGATCGTGGCACCACCTGGGTCGGCGAGGATGCCCAAGCCCTGATCGCCCATCCCGCGCTCGAGGTGGTGATCGATGCCACCGGCAATCCGCCGGCCGGCATCGCCCATGCCCTGGCGGCGATTGCGCACGGCAAGCACATCGTCATGGTCAATGTGGAAGCCGATGTTCTGGCCGGCCCGCTGCTGGCGCAGAAGGCGGCCGCGGCCGGCGTCGTCTACAGCCTGGCCTACGGCGACCAGCCGGCGCTGATCGCCGAGCAGGTCGATTGGGCCCGCACCGCCGGCTTCGAGGTGGCGGCGGCCGGCAAGGGCACGAAATACCTGCCGGCCTATCACGCCTCGACACCGGATACGGTCTGGGCCCACTACGGCCTCACGCCGGAAGCGGCGCGCCAGGGCGGCATGAACCCGCAGATGTTCAATTCCTTCCTCGACGGCACCAAGTCGGCGATCGAGATGGCGGCGGTGGCCAACGCGACCGGGCTGACGCCGGCGGCGGACGGCCTCGGCTTCCCGCCCTGCGGCGTCGACGACTTGCCGCGGGTACTGAAACCGGCAGCGGAGGGCGGCCGGCTCGCACACAAAGGCCAGGTCGAAGTCGTCTCGTCGCTCGAGCGCGACGGCAGGCCGGTGTTCCGCGACCTGCGTTGGGGCGTCTATGTGGTGTTCGAAGCGCCGTCGGACTATGTCAGCCGCTGCTTCGCCGAATATGGCCTGGTGAGCGACCCCTCCGGGCGCTACGCGGCGCTCTACAAGCCCTTCCATCTGATCGGCCTCGAACTCGGCATTTCCGTCGCCAGCGCCGGCTTGCGCCGGGAGCCGACCGGTGCGCCGACCGGCTTCCGCGGCGACGCCGTCGCCGTGGCCAAACGTGACCTGACGTCCGGCGAAATGCTTGACGGCGAGGGCGGCTTCACCGTCTGGGGCAGGCTGATGCCGGCGACGGCAAGCCTCGCGGTCGGCGCCCTGCCGATCGGCCTCGCCCACCATGTCCGGCTGCGCCAACCGGTCAAGGCGGGACAGACCGTGCGCTGGGCCGACGTGACGGTTGACGAGGCGAGCGAAGCGGTGCGCATCCGCCGCGAGATGGAAGCCGCCTTCGACGGCCGGCAGCCGGCCCAGCACCGGCCGGCGGCGGAATAGCCGCGGCGGAGTCGACGGGTTTCGCTGTCCTCGGTTCTGCGGTGACGCCGGAAAGTGCCGCGCCGGCCGTGCTAGCCCATAGGGCCGATATCCGCCGGACCATCGCCCGGAAGCCGCCGCATGCTCGCGCCGAAGCCCATCGGGGTTGCGGCCGTGCTATCATGGCGTGCCGTTCCGCACTGACGAGTGCAGGTGGGGCATGGCGTTCGATATTGCCTGGCGACGACAGCGGCCTGCCGCGTTACGAGGATAAATCGCTACGTTCTATCGCCGGCAACAGCAGCATTGGAGCAATGCTGGGCACGACTATGCGGCCGTCGGCACGCTCGGCCGTCCCGGCAGCGACAACGAACCGGCGGCGACGGGTGGCGTCGGACGCTATCGCTTGGCCGTGCCCGAGGCGGATGCGAAGGCCGGCCGCATCACACCGGAGCGCGCGTCCAGCCTTGCCGCTTCGCTCGCCCTGCACGTCCTGGTCGCCGGCGTGGTGCTGTTCTGGCGCGATCGGCCGCCGCCGCAAACCGGGCCGGTCGCGATCCAGGTCGAATTCATCCCGGAAACGCCGCCGGCAGCCTCGAAGCCGGCGGTGAAGCCGCTGTCGCGCCAGCAGCCGGCCATGGTCGCGCCGACCCCCGAAGCGCTGCCCTCGCCGCCGCCGCGGCAGACGCCCTCGACGCCGCAGGACATCAAGCGCTATCCCAGCCCGGAAAAGGCCCCACCGGTGGAAACCGGCGACATCGCGCAGGGCGATCCGCTGGAGAACTACGGCATCATCCTCGGTCACATGGTGCAGCGGCACGTGCACTATCCGGCCTCGGCCGTGCCGCGGCGGGAAAAGGGTCCGGTCACGCTCAGCATCGTGCTGGCCCACGACGGCACGCTGCTCGCGGTGCACGCCGACGCGCAGAGCCGCCTCGAGTTTGCCGAGGCCGCCGTGGAGGCGGTGCACGCGGCGGCGCCGTTCCCGCCATTTCCGCGCGGCCTGGATGTTGCCAAGGCCGACTTCAACATCTCGCTCTACTTCCAGTACAAGGATAGCGAATAGAGCGGCGGCGGGCGGCGGGGCAGCAGATCGGCAGGCGCGCCATAAGGCATGGGGGCGATCATTCGGACACTTTTCTCGGTCACGCTGTTTCTTGCCGCGGCGCTCCTGTTCTGGATCCAGTTGCTGATCGCCAAGCTGCTGCTGCCGGTGCTCGGCGGCAGCGCGGCGGTATGGAACACGGCGCTGATGTTCTTCCAGACCGCGCTCCTCGGCGGCTATCTCTATGCCCATGTCAGCACGCGCTGGCTCGGCGCCGGCCGGCAGATGCTGCTGCACCTGGCGCTGCTGGCCCTGGCCGCGCTGACGCTGCCGATCGCGCTCCGCGCCGGCGCGCCGCCGACCGACGGCAGTCCGGTTGCGTGGCTGCTCGGCACGCTCGCCCTGATGGTCGGGCCGCCCTTCGTCATCCTCGCCGCCACCGCGCCGATGCTGCAGCGCTGGTATGCCGCGACCCGGGATCCGCTGGCGAAGGATCCCTATTTCCTCTACGCCGCCAGCAACCTCGGCAGCCTGCTCGGCCTGTTGTCCTATCCGACCCTGATCGAGCCGCGGCTGCACCTGTTGCGGCAGAACCAGGGCTGGAGCCTCGGTTATCTCGGGCTCATGGCGCTGACCGCCGCCTGCGCGCTCGCCGTCCGCGCGCCGGCAAGCGCCGGCCCGGCGCTGTCCGCGGCATCGGCTGAGGAAGCCGCCGCCGGGGACGACGCGCCGGTCGCCTGGATCGCCCGGCTGCGCTGGATCGTACTCGCCGCGGTGCCTTCCAGCCTGCTGCTCGGCGTGACCAGCTATCTCACCACCGACGTGGCGGCGGCCCCGCTGTTCTGGGTCATTCCGCTGGCGCTCTATCTTCTCGCCTTCGTCCTGGCGTTCCAGCGCACCTGGCCGCTGCCGATCGGCGCCACCACGGCGTTGCAGTCGTTTCTGCTGCCGCCGCTCGCACTCCTCGTGCTGATGGACGTGCGGGCCGAGCCCGCCATTTCCTTTCCGCTGCACCTCGCCGCCTTCTTCGTCACCGCCCTGCTCTGCAACCAGGAACTGGCGCGGACACGGCCGCCGGCGGCGCGGCTGACCGAATACTACCTGCTGATCTCCTTCGGCGGCGCGCTCGGCGGCGCCTTCAATGCGCTGCTGGCGCCGGTTCTGTTCAACGATGTCTACGAATATCCCCTGGCCCTGGTTGCCGCCTGCCTGCTGCGGCCGGGACTGCTGCCGACATGGCGCGAACGCCGTCCCGCGCTGGCGGATTTCCTGCTTCCCGTCGTCTTTCTGGCCGCCCTGGTAGCGTTGCCGCTGCTGCAGCAGGTCGATTTCTCCGACCTGAGCCAGAGCGCCACCTTGACCATCGTCGCCGCCGCCGCCGTGGTCGCCTACGGCTTTCGCCAGCGCCCGGTGCGCTTCGGCCTTGCCCTGGCGGCCATCCTGTTTGCCGGCGTGCTGGTCGAGCAGTCGGACAATACGCTGCTGCGGGTGCGCAATTTCTACGGCGTGCTGCGCGTGGTGGACGAGGATGCGCCGCCCTCGCGCACGCTCTATCACGGCACGACGCTGCACGGCGAGCAGAGCCGCGACCCGGCGCGCCGCCTGCAGCCGCTCAGCTACTATCATCCGACCGGGCCGCTCGGCCAGCTCTTCGCCCGGATCGGCGGCAGCACGCTGACCGGGCGCGTTGCCGCGGTCGGTCTCGGCGCCGGCACCATCGCCTGCTACGGCAAGGCCGGCGAGCATTGGACCTTTTTCGAAATCAATCCCGCCGTGGTCGGCATCAGCCGCGAGGACCATCTCTTCAGCTTCCTCGCCGACTGCCCGCCCAAGCCCGACATCGTCATGGGCGATGCGCGCCTGTCGCTGGCGCGCGAGCCGGACGGCAGCTTCGGCCTCATCATCCTCGACGCCTTCAGCTCCGACGCCATCCCGGTCCATCTCATTACCCGCGAGGCGGTGCAGCTCTATCTGGCGAAGCTGCGTCCGGGCGGCCTCGTCGTATTCCACGTCTCCAACCGGCATCTCGACCTGCATCCGGTGCTGGCCAATATCGCCGCCGACCTGCATCTCGCGCTGCGCGCCGAATCCGACGACGACAGTTTCGAAGGTACCGGCACCAACGACAGCGACGAGAAAGCGGCCTCCGACTGGGTCGTCGTGGCCCGCCGTGCCGACGACCTCGCCTTCCTCGCCGCCGACGGGCGCTGGACCGAAATCGAACCCGACCCTGCGGTCGGCCTGTGGAGCGACGACTATTCCAATTTGCTGAGCGTCCTCAAATAGCCGGGCGGCAGGCGCGCAATTGACTTCGGCGCCGGCAGTGGCGAAGGTTTTTCCAGCAAGCGGAGGGCAGACATGAGCAGCGAACCCTGGCAGATGGACGCCACCGATCTGGCGCTAGGCATCCGTACCGGCCGATTGTCGAGCCGGGAGGCGACGCAATCCTGCCTGGCGCGCCTGCGCCAGGTGAATCCCGCCATCAATGCCGTGACGCGCGTGCTGGAGGCGGAGGCATTGGCGGAGGCCGATGCGGCCGACCAGGCGCGCGCCCGCGGCGAGCGGCTCGGTGCGTTGCACGGCGTGCCCGTCACCGTGAAGGTGAACATGGACCAGGCCGGCTGCGCCACCGACAACGGCGTGGTGGCCTTGCGCGACTTCATCGCGCCGGCGGACGGCTCGGTCGTCCGCAACCTGCGCCTGGCCGGGGCGGTCATCATCGGCCGCACCAACGCGCCGGCCTTTTCCATGCGCGGTTTCAGCGAGAACGAGTTGCACGGCATCACTCGCAATCCCTGGAACCTCGAGCGCACGCCCGGCGGCTCGAGCGGCGGCGCCGGCGCTGCCGTGGCCAGCGGCATCGGCCCGATCGGGCTCGGCAACGACATCGCCGGCTCGGTGCGCTGGCCGGCCTTCTGCAACGGCCTGGTCGGCCTCCGTCCCAGCATCGCCCGCGTCCCGGCCTTCAATCCGAGCGCGCCGCTGACCCGACCCTTCACCTCGACCCTGATGGCGGTGCAGGGGCCGTTGACGCGCTCGGTGCGCGACGCCCGCCTTGCCTTCCAGGTGCTGGCCGAGCCCGATCCGCGCGACTATCGTGCCGTGGCACAGCCCTTCGACGGCGAGCCGCCGGCGCGGCCGCTGCGCGTCGCCCTGGTGCCGAACCCGAAGGGCAGCGCGACCTCGCCGGCCGCAGCGGATGCGGTGCGGCAAGCCGGCCGTCATCTCGCCGCGGCCGGCTACCGGGTCGAGGAAGTCGAGCCGCCGGAACTGGCCGCCGTCGCGGAGCTCTGGCACCGCATCGGCATTCCCGACGTGATCATGGCGCTGAAGCCGCTGATCGACGAAAAGGGCGATACCGGCATCAAACGCTTCATCGGCTTCTGGCTCGAGCTGCGCCCGCCCGGCGGCTTTGCCGATTTCCTCGCTGCCATGACCGAGCGGGAAGGCCACCTGTTCCGCTGGTCGGCCTTCCTGCGCGACTATCCGCTGATCGTCATGCCGGGCGGCGTCGACACGGCGCCGCCGGTCGGCCTCGATGTGCGCGATCGGGCCGGCGCCGTCGAAGCACTCAATTATATCTGGTTTCACCTGCCCGCCCCGGTGCTCGGCATTCCCTCGCTTGCCGTCCCCGTCGGCAGTTCGCAGGGCATGCCGCTCGGTGTGCAGATCATGGCCGCGCGCAATCGCGAAGACCTTTGCCTCGCCGCCGGCGAGGTCATCGAAGCCTTCGAGGGCGTGCGCCAGCCGATCGATCCCCGACCTTCGGCGGCGCGGCGCTGAGCGGCGATCAGAGCGGGTGCCGGCTGAGATGCTCCAGTAGCAGGGTATTGACCTTGCCCGGCACCTGGTCGGCGGCATAATGGCCGACGCCGGGCAGTACCTCGAAGCGATAGGGCGCGGCAATGAATTCGCCGGTGCCTGCCGCTGCCGTGCGGCCGACGGTATCGTCGGCATCGCCCCAGATATAGAGCGTCGGCACCCGGATCGGGCCGAGCATCTGCCGTTCGCCACGGGCCCGATACCAGGCCAGCGCCGCTTCCATCGCTTCGGGCTTGCCGAGCACCGAGAGATGCGCCGCGATCGCCGCCGGCGGCACGCCGGCATTGCCGAGGCGGGTGCGGATTTCCCGGGCGTCGTCGGCCAGCAGACGCGGACCGGCGTCCGCCTGCAGGAAAGCCTGATGATGCTGCGACCGGCGCGCCTGCTCCCCGTCCGGCATGGCGAGGGCGCGCGCGAAGGACAGCGGATGCGGCCGCGACAGGATGGTCAGCGAACCGAGACGCTCGGGCTGGCGGTAGGCGATGGCCCAGGCGAGGCTGGCGCCCCAATCATGGCCGACCAGGTGGAAGCGCCGCTCGCCATGGCCCGCCGCGGCAACCAGGTCGAGCGCATCGCCGATCAGCCGCTCGACGCGATAGCTCTCGAGGTCGGCGGGATCGGGCCGCGCGCCCTGGGCATAACCCCGCTGGTTCGGCGCCAGGGCGAAATAGCCGGCATCGGCCAGCGCCGCCACCTGCGCGTTCCAGAAGAAGCGCGAGACGCTGAAGCCGTGCAGCAGCAGCACCAATGGTGCGTCGCCGGCACCGCCGATGGAAACGTCAAATACCAGTCCCGGCGCCGTCTCGATCAGTCGCGTTTCGCTCATCGGCCTCGAACCGCCAGCTCGACCTCGCCGATTTCAGCAACTTTGCCCGTCCGGCGCCAGGAGCAATCGACCAGATCGGCGGCGCGTCAGCAGGGCTTGTTCTGTTCGCAAAGGCGCAGCGGGGCGCCCTGCGACGGCTGGGTGATCACCGTGGTCGAACCCGGGTTCTGGATGACCGTGGTCTGCCCCGGCGAGCGGGCATAGTCGGTCTCCGCCGGGCCGCCGCAGGCCGCGAGTGCCACCAAGACCGCAACTGCTGATAGAATCCTGCCCATGACCGTCTCTCTTGGAAAATTCCGATGCAAAGAAAACATCTGGATCGGCAAATCGTTGCCGGCGGGCCGGGCGCCGCGAACCGTGCGATAGTCCGACCATGCATGCCTGCGCCGCCGCCGGGGCCGGCTTCCTGATCGCCGTCCTGTGGTTCGACCTGATGTTCGACATCCAGGTCCGCCCGCATGCGGGTGACGTGCTGCCGTCGGCGGTGCTGGCCTCGATCGGCGCCTACTATCGGCGCGTGACCACCGAGGCGCGGCCGATGAACCGGTTGATCGCGGCGGTGATGCTGCTGACGCTCGCCGTGCTGGCCGGCGAGATCGCGCAAGGGCAGTCGCCGCGCTGGATCGGCTGGCTCTCTTTCCCGCTGGCGCTCAGCGCCATCGGCCAGGCGATAGGGCGCATCGTGCCGAACGCCATCCGCCTCGGTCGCGCCGGCGACAGCGCCACGGTGCAGTCGCGCTTGGCACGCGCGATCTATCGCGAGCATGTCTATTGCCTGGCGGCGATGGCGCTGGTGGCGGCGCTGCAATTGCTGGCGCCCGAAATGAACTGAGCGACGTCCGGCCTTGGAGTCTGATCCGGCGTCGGTGGCGGCCGCCTCACTCCTCGTCGGTATAAGCTGACCCGGAAATGATCATGTTGATGGTGCTGCCGTCGTTGGACAGCGGCATGTTCAGCGCGTCGTAGTAATAGGAGCGGCCCTCGCCCAGGATGCGATATTCCGCCGTCTGCGGCAGGCGCGTTTCGACCACCAAGGTATTGAGCCGGATCAGCCCGGCGCGCAGCTCCGGATCGGGGTTGTCGTCGAGCAGCTTGCCGGTCAGGTCGTAGCCGCGGCGCGCCGCCAGCGCCGCCCCCATCAGCCGATAGCGGAAGCGAAGCGGCTCGCGTTCCACGTCGAGCAGCACGATGCCGCCGAGGATGTACTTGAGCTGCTCCGGCGCGACATCGGCGCGACTCGGAAACTCTCGGCCCCGCCGCCACGAATTCCATTGCTGCAGCAGTTGCCGCAATCGCTTGCTGCGCAGCCGCTGTTCCAATGCCGCCAGATGTGCTTCCACGGCGCTCCTCGCAACGTAAGCGCATTGTAACACTGTTAGCCCGGCGCCGCCGACGTTCTCTGCGGCAGCGGTCCGCGATAGGTCCAGCGGCCGCGCTCGCCGACGATGACGCAGGGTTCGCCAAGGCGCCGCGCGCAGCGCGCCAGGTTCACCGTTCTCTTGCTGTCGTCACGGCAGATTGCTGCGTCGCAATATTCGGCGCTGAAGCGGCGCCAGTCCCGGCTGACGAAGAAGTAGAGCGGCGTGTCGCGACGCGTCCAGGCGTCGAAGCCCGCCGCCAGCCGAGGCGGCAGATCGGACGGGCGGCCGCCCGGTGGCTCGCCGGCGCAGCCGGCCAGGACGACAGCGACGGACAAAGCCATGCACCTGATCATCGCCGCCTCCCCATTGCGCCGGGGCAGGCGCGCCAGGTTCACGCCGACGCGCCGTCAGGGATCGTAGGCCCGCGACCGGGAGCCTGACAATGCCGCAAGCCGCCTGTCCTTGCCGGCAGTATCGTCGTCGCCGCCGAACAGTTTAGGTCCACTCGACGGTCTGCGGTTCGCTTCGATTTGGCCGGGGTTCGCAAGGACCCAACAGGCGGCGATGACCGGCGCCCGGATAAAATAATCTGGCGGCATCGTGAGCTATCCGCGCGTCGCCGATGGTGTTGCGTACCGTGTGGCGATCCAGGCGTGCTGTCAGAACAGTTCGTTCTGCGTCTGCCTTTTGAACGGCGTGTCGGTCGCCGTCCTGGTCTGCTTCGGCGGCGTCGGGTCGGTCAGCACAAGCTCGCCGGCGTAGGGCTTGAGCATCGCCTGGACCTGTTCCAGCGGCGCGCCATGCTCGCCGAGCCAGAGCGCGATGCCGTCGGGCGCGAGTATGGCCGGCATGCGGTCGGTCTTGGCCGCGACGAGCGGGTTGGCGGCAACCGTCACCATGACATAGGCCGGGATGATTTCCCCGGCGTCGGCCTGGCACTCGCGCCAGATCACGGCGAGGACCATCGGTTCGCCCGCGGGCCGCGTCAGGCACCATTGCCGGATCTTTCCGCTGGGCAGTTCCTCGCCGACATTGAACGATTTGACGAACACCAGCCCGCGGCGCAGCGCGAAGGAATCGCGGAAAGTCGGCAGCCGGTCGATGCTCTCCGCCCGCGCATGCATGTGCTTCGGCCGCGCCCGCGGATCGGGATTGCGCGCGTCGGGCCAGCCCCAGCGCATGTCGCTGACGCGACGCTGGCCGGTCCGGGGGTCGAGATGCACCACCTTGGCGAAGCGCATCGGCGACTGGACGACTTCCTGGTCGTCGCCCTCGCCGCCGCCCGCGCCAGGCCGTTGCCGCGCGTCCACCGCGGCCATGAGGTCGGCGAAATCGGTGACCTCGGCCCAGTCGAACATCTGGATGAACCGGCCGCACATGTTCAGGTCCGCGGCGGCAGGCAGGGCAGCACTTGCGCTGTGGGTGGACGTGGTTTCCAGGACATAAGTTATTGAAATAACTCATGCAACGAGAATGGCGACCCCAACGGGATTCGAACCCGTGTTTTCACCTTGAAAGGGTGGCGTCCTAGGCCGGGCTAGACGATGGGGTCGTGGGTGGCAGTGGTGTAGCCACAGCCGGGCCGGAAATCAAGCCGGTTCGATGCTTAGCCGGCGCCCGCCGCGCGGGCCGCGTCCTCGATCACCAGTTGCACGCGGCGCTCGCCGCGCCAGTGATCGGCGCGAAGCGCGCCGGCGACATGCAGCGCCAGGCCGTCGGAGCGCAGCAGCGCCTCGCCGATACCGTTCTCGAGCGCACGGAAGGCGACGGCCTTGAGCCGGCTGCCGTCAGGGCCGAGCAGGGTGCAGCGCACATGCTTGGCGCCGACCACGACCGGCTGCACCACGCGCGCGCCGGCCACGGCGAAACGCGGTTCGGCATGGCCGGGACCATAGGGGCCGGCCCGGTCCAAGAGATCGAGCAGGTCGGCGGTGGCGCCGCCGACGGCAAGGGCGCCATCGAGGCCGAGCGAGGCGACGGCGGCCAGTTTCGCCACCTGGGGCGCCAGGCGGGCACGGAGAAAGTCCACGAGCTCGGCGAGCCGTTCCTCCGCCACGGTGAGGCCGGCCGCCATGGCATGGCCGCCGCCGTTGATCAGCAGGCCGGCCTGACGTGCCGCGGTGACGGCGCTGCCGAGATCGACACCCGGCACGGAGCGGGCGGAGCCCTTGCCGATGCCGCCATCGAGCGCCACCACCAGGGCGGGGCGGCGGAAGCGCTCCTTCAGGCGCGCGGCGACGATGCCGATGACCCCCTGGTGCCAGCCGCGCCCCGCGGCCACAATGAGGGGCGTGGCCGCGGCGGCCGCCTCGCCGTCGGCGAGCGCGCGCGCCGTCGCATCCTCCTGCACCATGCTCTCGATCGCCCGGCGTTCGGCGTTCAGCCGGTCCAACTCGCGCGCCAGCGTGGCCGCCTCGGCCGGATCGGTGGTGGTCAGGAGCTGCGCGCCGAGATCGGCCTGGCCGACGCGGCCGCCGGCATTGACCCGCGGGCCGAGCAGGAAGCCGAGGTGGAAACAGCCCGGCGGCTCATGCAGGCCGGCCACGTCGGCGAGCGCCGCCAGGCCGATGTTGCCGCGCTGTGCCAGCAGCTTGAGCCCCTGTCCGACCAGCGCCCGATTGACCCCGGTGAGCGGCACCACGTCGCAGACCGTGCCGAGCGCCACCAGGTCGAGCCATTGCAGCAGGTTCGGCTCGGGCCGCGCCGCGTACCAGCCGGCAGCGCGCAGCGCGCGGTTGACGGCGACGACCAGGAGGTAGGCGACGCCGACGGCAGCGAGCTGGCGATGGTGGCCGGATTCGTCGAGCCGGTTGGGATTGATCACCGCCAGCGCCGCCGGCAAGGCCGGCTCGGCCAGATGATGATCGACGACGATCACCTCCAGCCCGGCGGCCGCGGCGGCGGCGAGCGCGCCATAGGCCAGGGTGCCGCAATCGACGGTGATGACCAGTCTCGCGCCCTCCGCGGCCAGTTTCAGCAGCGCCGGTGCGTTCGGCCCATAGCCCTCACGAATACGATCCGGAACATAGACGCGGATATCGGCACCGACCGCCCTGCAAAACAGCTTAAGCAACGCAGCGGAAGTGGCTCCATCGACATCATAATCACCGAATACCGCAATTGCCTCGCCGGATTGAATAGCGCGCGCGACACGTGCCGCCGCACGGTCCATGTCGTGAAACCTCGAAGGATCGGGCAGCAGGTCGCGCAAGGTCGGATTGAGAAAATTGTCGCCCTGCTCCAGGCCGACACCGCGCCCGGCCAGCACCCGGGCAACCAGCTCCGGCACGCCGAGGCGCTGTGCCAGCGCCTGCACCAGCCGTTCGTTCTGCGCCCGCGCGCGCCAGCGCCGCCCGGTCAGCGAGCGCGTGACACCGAGAAAGGCCGGCGCCGCCTCCGCCATCGCGGCTACTTGCCGTGACGATGGCTGGCCTTGATCCAGCGGACCGTGCCGGTGCGCGAGCGCATGACGATGGAATGGGTGCTGATGCCGCCCGGCGTGCGGTGCACGCCCTCGAGCATGGAGCCGTCGGTGACGCCGGTGGCCGTGAAGATCACGTCGCCGGCGGCGAGATCGGTCAGGCTGTATTTGCGGTTGAGGTCGGTGATCTTGAGCCGGTGCGCCCGGCCGCGCTCGTCGTCGTTGCGGAACAGCAGCCGGCCCTGCATCTGCCCGCCGGTCGAGCGCAGGGCGGCGGCGGCCAGCACGCCCTCCGGCGCGCCGCCGGCGCCCATGTAGATGTCGATGCCGGTCGCCGGGTCGGTGGTGGCGATGACGCCGGCGACGTCGCCGTCGCTGATCAACTTCACCCGCGCGCCAGCGGCGCGCACCGCGGCGATCAAGTCGGTGTGGCGCGGCCGGTCGAGGATGCAGGCGACGAGGTCGCCGACCGCGACCTTCTTCGCCTTGGCCAGCGCCTTCAGGTTCTCCTCCGGCTTGGCGTCGAGGTCGATCAAATCCCTGGGCAGGTCGGCGCCGACGGCGATCTTGTCCATGTAGACATCGGGCGCGTTGAGAAAATTGCCGGCCTCGGCGAAGGCCAGCACCGCCATGGCATTGGGGCCGCCCTTGGCGGTGAGCGTGGTGCCCTCCAGTGGGTCGAGGGCGATGTCGATCTTGCTGCCCTTGCCGGTGCCGACCTTCTCGCCGATGTAGAGCATCGGCGCCTCGTCGCGCTCGCCCTCGCCGATCACCACCGTGCCGTCGATGGCGAGGCCGTTGAGCGCCTGGCGCATGGCATCGACCGCCGCCTGGTCGGCCGCCTTCTCGTCGCCGCGCCCCATCAGGCGCGAGGCCGACAGCGCCGCCGCCTCGGTGACGCGGACCGCTTCGAGCGCC
>DATKQA010000447.1:0-3819 GCA_035523835.1 Candidatus Sulfotelmatobacter sp. | reverse complement strand
CCATGAGCATCGCGCTCCTGGAACATGCCGAGCGCGAGCGCTACGACCTCGGCTCGCTGATTTCGGTGCTGGCCGGCGCGGCGCCCTCGCCGGTCTGGGTCTGGCAGGCGCTGAAGGACCGGCTCGGCTTCAAGGAGGTCTTCACCGGCTATGGCATGACCGAGCTGACCTCGGCCACCACCTTCACCTGCCCCGACGACGCGCTGCCGCTGGTCGCCGGCACCGTCGGCCGGCCGGCCGATGCGGGGGTCGCCGGGATCGCCGAAGAAGGCGGCCGGCTGGTGCAATACAAGACCGTCGATCCGCTGACCGGCGCCGACCTGCCGGCAGGCGCCGAGGGCGAGCTATGCGCCCGCGGCCCGGTCGCCACCTCGGGCTATCTGGCCAAGCCGAAGGAGACCGCCGATCTCATCCTGCCCGGCGGCTGGATCCGCTCCGGCGATCTCGGCCGCGTCCGCCCGGACGGCTATCTGGAACTGACCGGCCGCTCGAAGGAACTCTACAAATCGGGCGGCGAGCTGGTGGCGCCGAAGGAGGTGGAGGAACTCCTGGCCAGCCACGATGCGGTGGCGCAGGCCTATGTCGTCGGCGTGCCCGACGAGCGCTGGGGCGAGATGGGCTGCGCCTGGATCGTGCTGTCGCCGGGCGCGGCGGCGAGCGCCGAGGAATTGATCGCGCTGGCCCGCGCGCGGCTCGCCCGCTTCAAGGTGCCGAAGCATGTGCTGTTCCTGGAAGCCGGCGAGCTGCCGACCACGGCGACCGGCAAGGTGCAGAAATTCCGCCTGGTCGATATGGCGAAGGAGCGGCTCGGCCACGGCTCCGGCCGCGCCGCCTAGACTAGGGAGAGGGCGCGCATGGATCTCGGATTCAAGGACCGGGTCGTCGTCGTCACCGGCGGCGCCTCGAACATCGGCCGCGCCATCGCGCAGGAATTCGCCCGCGAGGGCGCCGTGGTCGGCATCTTCGACCGCGACGCGAAGCAGGCCGACAGGACCGTTACGGAAATCGAAGCGGCGGGCGGCCGGGCGCGGGCCTATGCGCTCGACGTGACCGACGTGGCGGCGACGGCGGCGGCCGCCGCCCAGGTCGAGGCCGAGCTCGGCCCGGTCACCGTGCTGGTGAACAATGTCGGCTGGAACGGCAAGGCGGAATTCTTCCTCAAGCTGACCCCCGAGCGCTGGGAGAAGGCGTTCCGGCTCAACCTCTATGCCACGTTCAACGTGACCCGCGCCGTGCTGCCGCTGATGGTGGAGCGGCGCGCGGGCGCCATCGTCTCGATCGCCAGCGACGCCGGCTTCGGCGAATTCCGCATGGCCGACTACGGCGCCATGAAGGCCGGCGTGCTGGCCTTCACGCGCACCATCGCCAAGGAATACGGCCGCTACGGCATCCGCGCCAACGCCGTCGCGCCGGGCCTGGTGATTCCGGCGGCCGAGGCGATCGGCGAAGGCAGCCTGTGGCAGGCCGATATCGGCATGGGACCGAAGGAGGTGCAGAACATCGAGGCCGGCATTCCGTTGCGCCGCCGGTCGGAAGCGGTCGACATCGCCTGGTCGGTGCTGTTCCTCGCCTCCGAACGCGCCCGCCAGCTCACCGGCCAGGTGGTGAGCGTCTCCGGCGGCTTTCAGATGCCGCGCTAGTGGTCCGATTCTAACATTCGCATCCCGTTTCGGCAGGATTACCCCGCGAATGTTAGAATCAAAGGACCACTAGCAAGTATAGATTGCTAGTGGAATTTTGGATTTGACATTCGCCGCGCGAGTCTACGGCAAGGTGGGCGGCGAATGTCAAATCCACTCCACCAGAACCCAGGGATCGGCAGGAGCCATCGCATGCGCGTTGCACGACAGATCGAATTGCTCGACCGGCTGGTCGGCGTGGACGTGAGCCAGCCGTGGAACTATGCGCCGGCGAGCATGCGCAATCCCGCCGCCGCCTATACCGACCCGGAGCGGTTCGCGCGCGAGCGGCGCATCCTGTTTCGCGAACGGCCGCAGTTCGTCGGCCTCAGCGGCGAATGCGCCAGGCCCGGCGCCTTCATCACCGCCGACCTCGGCGGCATCCCGATCGCGGTACTGCGCCAGGAGGACGGCAGCCTGCGCGCCATGGTCAATGCCTGCCGCCATCGCGGCGCCACCTTGCTGGAAGGCCGCGGCACCGGCGGGCTGCGCCGCATCGTCTGCCCCTATCACGGCTGGACCTATGGCAGCGACGGCACGCTGCTGCAGCGGCCGGGCTCGGCCCAGGGCTTCGACGACGTGGCGGCGGGGTGCAATCTGCACCAGCGCGCGGTGGCGGAGAAGTACGGCCTGATCTTCGTGCATCCGACCAGCGAGACGCCGTTCGAGGTGGACGCGGTGCTGTGCGGCGCCGAGCAGGAGCTGGCCGACTACGGCATCGCCGACTACGTGCATGTCGAGACCCGCGCCAGCGCCTGGAACATGAACTGGAAGCTGTTCCTCGACACTTTCACCGAGTCCTATCACATCCGCTTCCTGCACAAGAACACCATCGCGCCCTATTTCCTCTGCGACCTCATCTTCGATGCCTATGGCCCGCATCCGCGCAGCATCGGCCTGCGCAAGGAGGTGGTCGACCAGTTCAAGGAAAAGCCGCGCGCCGAGTGGCGGCTGCTGCCCTATTCGACGGCGCAGTATTTCCTGGTGCCGAACGGCCTCCTGGTCTACCAGCTCGACCATATCGAGGTCTGGCGGGTGACGCCGGTCGATGTCGGGCGTTCCGAACTCAGCACCAGCATCTTCGCGCCGACCGCACCGGCGGACGAGAAGGCGCGGCACTATTGGAGCAAGAACCTGGACATCCTGCTCGACGTCACCGGCCGCGAGGACTTTCCGCTGATGGAGCGCATCCAGAAGAACCTCGCCTCCGGCGCCCTGCCCGAGCTGGTCTATGGCCGGATCGAACCTTCGCTCGTCCACCTGCACGCCGCAATCAACGCGGCCATCGGCGCTTAGCGCATCCCCTCGCCCCGCACCCTCTCGCGTCACCCCGGCGGAAGCCGGGGTCCAGCACCAGCGCATTTCCGGATGCCGCTGGGCGCGGGCACGGCGATGCGGAAAGCCTCAGATCAGGAACGCCAGGTTGGGCTGCGGCAGGCTTGCCGTCACCAGTTCGACGATCTTCTCGGCCAGGCGGAGCCGGCCGTCGATGCGGCAGAGCCGGTGGGTGGCGCGGCCGGGCCAGATGCGCAGGGCGCCGGTCGATTGCGCCGCGAGCTCGTAGAGCACGAAGTTGGAGCCGAGCGTATAGCGGCCGGCCCGGTCGTCGGCCTCCAGCACCTCGATATTGCCGATCACGCGGCGCATCGGCGAGGGCGGCGTCTGCGCGTGGCGCAGCCCGCTTTCGAGCTGACGGATGCGGGTGGCGAGCCGCGAGCGGTTGTCGTTGATATAGGAGAGCCGGGTCGCCGGATCGTAGTCGGCGGCGCCTTTCGGCACCCAATAATGCATGTCGTCGGTGAGCAGCGCTTCCCACTCGCCGTAGCGCGCCTCGTCGGCCAGCCGCGCCTCGAGATGGAGAAAGGCTTCCAGCTCGCGCCGGAGCGGCTCGGCCACCACCAGCGCCGCCGGCGCGCCGCTCATGCCGCCCTCATCACCTGGCGATAGTGGCGCCAGAAGGCGCGGTTGGTGACCTCGTCGCTGATGAAGCCTGTGCGCCGGCCGTCGGCCTCCAGCCGCTCGCGCTGGCGGCCGCGGCTGACGTCGATCCAGGCCAGGTTCTCGTTCTGCGCCGCCCAGTCCGGCCGCGCGGCGCGCATCGCCGCCTGCATGCGCTCGGCCGTCACCGCGTCATCGGGCA
>DATKQA010000446.1:0-2473 GCA_035523835.1 Candidatus Sulfotelmatobacter sp. | reverse complement strand
CCCAGTGCGGATAGTCGCTGGCGAACACAAGGCGGTCCCAGCCGACCCAGTCGATCAGCTTGCGCAGCTGGTCATGCTCTTCCGGCTCCTCGGCCGGCTGTGTCGCGAACCACACTTGCCGGCGGATATAGTCGCTCGGCCGCAGCTTCAGATGCGGAACTTCGCTCTTCATCCGCTCCCAGGACTTGTCCATGCGCCATGCCAGGGACGGCCCCCAGCCGAAACCGCCTTCGATCATGATGAAGTGCAGCGTCGGGAACTGCTCCATCACGCCCTCGTACACAAGGCTCGCCAGCGTCGCCTGCATCGCGATCGCGTTGATGGGGTGGTCCTCGAAATAGAAGCTTGGCGCGCCGCCGGCGCTGATCGGATGGCCGTTCATGCCACCGGTGTGGATGCCGATCGGCAGGCCCATTTCCGCCGCCGCCGCGAAGATCGGCCAGTAGCGCTTGCGGCCCATCGGCTCCAGCGTACGCGGCGTCATGAACACGGAAGCGAAGTCCTTCCGCCCGCCCCAGCGCCGGATCTCGGCCACCGAGGCATCCGCATCCTCGCAGGCGATGGCGACGGTGGCACGCAGGCGCGGCTCCGGATCAGTCCATTCGGCGATCTGCCACTCGTTCAGCGCCCGGCTCATCGCCGCGCCCAGGCCCGGGTCGCGCTGATCCTTCGCACTCGGGAACAGCACCTGCAGCACGCCGACCTCGATATTCAGCGGGTCGAGGTGCTGCTCGCGCATGAACGCGAGGTCCGAGCCGGGCGGCCCGCCCGCAGGCGGCCAGCTGTCGCGCCGCGACAGCGCCGGGGTGGATTTCGGGTACGGCGAACTGCCCAGGAACGGCTGGGCGGTCCGGCTGCCGTAAGTGTCCAGATGGTCGCGCCAGCGCTGCGGCAGATAGGGATGCAGCGCTTTCGGCGTCCGCAGCATCGGATGGATGTCGCAGTCGATCACGCTCAGCTTCGGCGCCGTCGCGACGGCGCGTTCCTGCAGGACTTCGCTCATGAACGGTGCTCCTTCAGCCGCGGATAGAACGCCAGCGCATTGTCGCAGGCGATGCCGGGCAGCAAATGGCTCGGCAGGCCGGCGGGCAGCGGGTGCTCGTCGAACTGCCAGTGCGGGTAGTCGGTGGAGAACAGCAGCATGTCGTCGGCGCCGAAATGCGCGATCGTGTCGGCAAGGTCGGCCGTCGCCGGCGGGGCATCCACGGGCTGCAGGGTCAGCCGCACATGGTCGCGCACGATATCGCTCGGCGCACGATCGACCCACGGCACCTCGGTGCGCAGCCCGCGCCATTCCTTGTCGGCCCGCCACAGGAACGGCCCCAGCCAGGTGAAGCCCGATTCCAGCAGCGTCACGCGCAGGTCGTGGAACTTGCTGAACACGCCTTCGCCGATCAGGCTCAGCAGCGTGCTCTGGAACGCCGCCGACTGGGAAACGTAATCCTCGACGTAGTAGGACGGCCAGCCGACCGGCGTCACCACGTTGTGGTAGGTGCTGCCGGCGTGGATGCCCACCACCATGCCGTGCCGCTGTGCGGCCTCGTAGACCGGCCACATCGCCCGGCGACCTAGCGGCATGTCGCCGCTGACCATCAGCAGCACCTGCACGAAGCGCGGGTCGGCGGCACGCCGCTCGATCTCCTCGGCCGCCTGCACCGGGTCGCGCATGCACACCGTCACGCTCGCGCGCAGCCGCGGCTCCTTGTCGAGCCACTCGGCGACCAGCCAGTCATTGACCGCCCGCGCCAGCGCCGCTCCCATGTCGTCGGCATAGAGTGCCATGCACCCATGCAGGCAGTTCAGGATGCCGACCCGCGTGTTCCATGGATCGAGCGCCTGCTTGCCCAGCACATCGGCGCTCTCGGCCGGGCGGCCCACGCCCGCCCGCCAGTCGCTACGGCCGCTGATCGGCGCATTGGGCGGATAGGCCGCCAGCACCAGGTCGCCGACGCCGCGGGAAACCATCGACTCGCGCCAGTGCTCGTCAAGAAACGGCAGCAACTGCTTCATCGTCGGCGCGGCGGGATGCAGGTCGCAATCGACCGGGCGAAGCGCGCGCAGACTGTCCCGCTGGCTGGTCAAATCACTGCTGGCAGCCGGCGTATCGATCGACATCCCTGGATCATTCCCGTGCAGTCACCGTCTGATCCTGCCGCGCCAGGTGGCAGGATCGCGAATATTGTCCGCAGGGTAGGACGGCGCCCGGCATACGGCAATGATGGCGGGCTGCGGCCAGGCCGCACTTCCCCGGTATCCGCGGCAACCGTGTCGCTTGCCGACAGGTTCTCGCGGTCACGTCTCGGTGTGGCGATACAGGACCCCGCCGGGCATCGGCGCCGGCACGCCAGTCGTCGTCGGCAGACTGAGCGGCAGGCCGCGCCGGCAGCGCTGGGCGAGGAAGGCGAAGGCCTGCGCCTCCAGCGCGTCGCCTTGCCAGCCGACAGCCTCCACCGGATCGACCGGCGCCCCCAGC
>DATKQA010000445.1:0-2351 GCA_035523835.1 Candidatus Sulfotelmatobacter sp. | reverse complement strand
AAGCAGGGTAAGAAGAAATGATGAGCGGCAGGGTTAGCGCGAGCGAGAAAAAGCAATGAGCACCAATCAAGAGCTCGCAGGGCGCCGGCGCACTCGGCTGCGCTTCAAGCTGCGCCGGCAGGCGACGGATCGCCCACGGCTGTCCGTGTTCCGCTCCGGCAAGCATATCTACGCGCAGGTCATCGACGATGCCGCCGGCCGCACGCTCGCCGCCGCGTCCAGCATCGATCGCGACCTCAAGCCCACGCTGAAGACGGGCGCTGATAAAGCAGCCGCTGCAGCGGTCGGAAAACTCGTCGCCGAACGCGCGAAGGCGGCGGGCGTGAGCGCCGTGGTGTTCGATCGCGGCTCCTATCTCTACCACGGCCGCGTGAAGGCGCTGGCCGAAGCCGCCCGCGAAAGCGGGCTGGCCTTCTGAGGATTTTGCAGCATGGCACGTGAACCGAGAGAAGGCGGCCGGGGCCGCGATCGCGACCGGGATCGCGACGGCGGCGACGAGCTGCTCGACAAGCTCGTCACCATCAATCGCGTCGCGAAAGTGGTGAAGGGCGGCCGGCGCTTCGCCTTCGCAGCACTCGTCGTGGTCGGCGACCAGAAGGGCCGCGTCGGCTACGGCGCCGGCAAGGCGCGCGAGGTGCCGGAAGCCATCCGCAAGGCGACCGACCGTGCCAAGCGCTCGATGATTCGCGTGCCGATGAAGGAAGGCCGCACGCTGCATCACGACGTCATCGGACAATACGGCGCCGGCAGCGTGGTTTTGCGCAGCGCCGTCGCAGGTACGGGCATCATCGCTGGTGGCCCCATGCGCGCGGTGTTTGAAACGCTCGGCATCGGCGACGTCGTCGCGAAGAGCATCGGCAGCCGCAACCCGCATAACATGGTGAAGGCGACCTTCAACGCGCTCCAGCGCTGCGCCAGTCCGCGCTCGGTCGCCAATCGCCGCGGCAAGAAAGTGTCGGATTTGCTCGGCCCGCGCCGCGACCGCGGGGGCGAGCAGCCGTCGCAGGAGCAGGAAAATGCCTAAGCTGCGCGTGCGCCAGATTCATTCGGTCGCCGGCCGCAAGCCGGGCCAGAAAGAAACCTTGATCGGCCTCGGCCTGAACAAGCTGCACCGCATGCGCGAACTCGAGGACACGCCGGCCGTGCGCGGCATGATCCGTGCCGTCGCGCACCTGGTGAAGGTGGAGCAAGTCGATGAAGCTCAATGAACTGCGCGACAACGAAGGCGCCCGCCTGACCTCGAAGCGGCTCGGCCGCGGCATCGGGTCCGGCAAGGGCAAGACCGGCGGCCGCGGCGTGAAGGGCCAGAAGGCCCGTACTGGCGTTGCGCTGAACGGCTTCGAGGGTGGGCAGCTTCCGATCTACCGGCGCATGCCGAAGCGCGGCTTCATCAACATCTTCCGCAAGGAGTACGCGCCGGTGAATCTCGGCGCGCTGGCGCGTGCGATCGAGGCGAAAAAGCTCGATGCCTCGCAGCCGATTACCGAGGAAAACCTGCGCAGCGCGGGCCTGGTGCGTGGCGGCGTTGCCGGCGTGCGCCTGCTTGGCAACGGCGAGATCAAGACGGCGGTGACCATCACCGTCGCCGGCGCCTCCGCCTCGGCGAAAGCGGCCATCGAGGCCGCCGGCGGCAGCATCACCACAACATCAGTGAAAAAAGAGGAAGCCGCGCCGGCCGAAGCGTGATCGCCTTTCGTCGCGTGGTGCGAAGGACTATTTAAGGCGATGCGTCCGCGGCTCTCGTCGCCGGCGCTGAAGGCGAGGGAATAGCGCATGGCCTCGGCGGCCGAACAGCTTGCGGCAAATCTGTCGCTGGGGACCTTCTCCAAGGCGACCGAACTCAAGAAGCGGATCTGGTTCACCCTCGGTGCGCTGCTGATCTATCGTTTCGGCACCTACATACCCGTCCCCGGCGTCGACGCCTCGGTGATGGCCGAGATGTTCAATCAGCAGGGCGGCGGCATCCTGGGCATGTTCGACATGTTCTCGGGCGGGGCGCTCCGGCGCATGACCGTCTTCGCCCTGAACATCATGCCCTACATCTCGGCCAGCATCATCATCCAGCTCATGACGGCGGCCGTCCCCAGCCTCGAAACGCTGAAGAAGGAAGGCGAGCAGGGGCGGAAAAAACTCAACCAGTACACGCGCTACCTCACCGTCGTCATCGCGATGTTCCAGTCCTACGGCATCGCCATCGGCCTCGAGGGCATGCGCGGCAGCTTCGGCTCCGCCGTCGTCGATCCCGGCCTCTTCTTCCGCGTCTCCTGCGTCATCAGCCTGGTCGGCGGGACCATTTTCCTGATGTGGCTCGGCGAGCAGATCACCGCGCGCGGCATCGGCAACGGCACCAG
>DATKQA010000444.1:0-2353 GCA_035523835.1 Candidatus Sulfotelmatobacter sp. | reverse complement strand
CATGGCGGCGGTGACGCAGGCCGGCGTCCTCGCCGAGCTGCCGTTGCTGCCGGGCGCCTTCGAATCGAGCCTCTGGCTCAGGAAACTCTAGGCGGAAGCGCAAGCCCATGGTGCCGGAACATGTCGATGTCCTGATCGTCGGCGGCGGCCTCTCCGGCATCGGCGCCGCCTATCACCTGCAGGCGAACTGCCCGCGCAAGACCTATGCCGTTCTCGAGGGGCGCGCGGCGACCGGCGGCACCTGGGATCTGTTCCGCTATCCCGGCGTGCGGTCGGATTCCGACATGTTCACGCTCGGCTATTCCTTCCGGCCGTGGCAGGAGGCCAAAGCCATCGCCGACGGTCCGTCGATCCTGAATTACATCCGGCAAACCGCGGCCGACTACGGCATCGACCGCAAGATCCGCTACAACCACCGGGTGACGCGCGCCGCCTGGTCCACGGCCGAGGCCGCCTGGACGGTGGAAGCCGAGCACGGCGCGGCGCGCGAGATCGTGCGCTTCACCTGCAATTTCCTCTTCATGTGCAGCGGCTATTACGATTATGCCGAAGGCTACACGCCGGCATTCGCCGACGTCGGGCGCTTCGCCGGACGCATCGTGCATCCGCAGAAATGGAGCGATGACATCGACTACGCCGAGCGCGAGGTCGTGGTGATCGGCAGCGGCGCCACCGCCATGACCCTGGTGCCGGAACTGGCCAAGCGCGCCCGCCACGTCACCATGCTGCAGCGCTCGCCGACCTACGTCGTGGCCCGGCCGGCCGCGGATGCCGTTGCCGACGCGCTGCGCCGCCGCCTGCCGGCCAGGCTCGCCTACGGCCTGGTGCGCTGGAAGAACGTGCTGCTCGGCATGTACTTCTTCCAGCTCTGCCGGCGCAAGCCGGCGGCGGCGAAGAAGCTGATCCTGGACGGCGTGCGAGGCGCGCTCGGGCCCGACTACGACATCGCCACCCACTTCACGCCGCGCTACAATCCCTGGCAACAGCGCCTCTGCCTGGTGCCGAACGGCGATCTCTTCCGCGCCATCAAGTCAGGCAGCGTCTCGGTCGTCACCGACGAGATCGAGCGCTTCACCGAAACCGGCCTCGCGCTCAAGAGCGGCCGGGCGCTCGCCGCCGACCTGATCGTGACCGCGACCGGACTCAATCTGCAGGTGCTGGGCGGCGTCGCGCTGGCGGTCGACGGCCGGCCGGTCGATCTCGCCCGGACGCTCGGCTACAAGGGCATGATGTTCAGCGGCGTGCCCAACCTTGCCTCCGCCATCGGCTATACCAACGCCTCATGGACGCTGAAGTGCGACCTCACCTGCGAATATGTCTGCCGCCTGCTCAATCGCATGGCGCGGAAAGGCTACCGGCAATGCATGCCGGTCAACGACGATCCCACCATCCGGGAAGAGCCGTGGATCGATTTTTCCTCCGGCTATGTGCGGCGCGCGATGGACAAGTTTCCCAAGCAGGGCTCGCGCCAGCCGTGGAAGCTCTACCAGAACTACCTGCTCGACGTGATGAGCCTCCGCTTCGGTCCGCTCGAGGACGCGGCGATGCGCTATTCCAATCCGGTCAAGGCCCCGGCCTGAGGCCGCGGCGAGCGGGGAACGTCAGTCCATCACCGCCGCGGCGTCGGGTGACGGCGCGAAGCGCGGCCGCTTCAGCATCATCACCATCGGCGCCAGAAGCAGGATCAGCCACATCATCAGCTTGAAGTCGTTGAGATAGCCGATGGTCGAGGCCTGCGCGGTGATCATCTGGTTGAGTGCGGCGGCGCCGGCGGCGGTGGCGGGATTCCACATTGCCGGCAGGTTGGGTGCCTGGAACAGCGGATTGAAGGGTGTGACGTGCTCGACCAGCATGGCATGGTTGATCTGGGTGAACTGGCTGACCAGGGCGAAGCAGATCGAGATGCCGATGCTGCTGCCGATGTTGCGCATCAGGTTGAACATGCCGGTCGCCTCGGTGCGGAGCTGCGGCGGCAGGGTGGAAAAGGCGATGGTGGACAGCGGCACGAAGATGAAGCCGAGGCCGAAGCCCTGCGTCAGGCCGGTGGTCACCAGGGTCATCGGCACGATGTCGGTATCGAAACCGGCCATCTGCCAGAGCGAAAAGGCAGTCAGGCTCAGGCCGAAGAAGATGAGATAGCGCGGATCGGCGCGCGCGATCAGCCGGCCGACGATGAACATGGCGACCATGGTGCCGATGCCGCGCGGCGCCAGCACGTAGCCGATGGTGATGACCGGATAGTTCATCAACCCCTGCAGGAACGGCGGCAGCAGCGCCATGGTGGAGAACAGCACGATGCCGACGGTGAACATGCAGAGCATGCAGCCGACGAAGTTGCGGTCGCGGAACAGGC
>DATKQA010000443.1:0-7137 GCA_035523835.1 Candidatus Sulfotelmatobacter sp. | reverse complement strand
GCTTCTTCATCGACAAGTTTCACGCGCGCGGCGGCGCCGGCATCCTCTGGCTGCACGGCTATGGCAATGTCTTCGAGAAGACGCTCGAAGCCGGCGAAATGATCGACGTCGAGCCCGGCGGCTGGCTCTACAAGGACCCCTCGGTAAAGATGTCGACCAACATCCAGCGCATTGCCACCGGCTTCTTCGGCAGCATGAATTTCATCACCAATCGCTTCACCGGCCCGGGGCGGGTCGGCATCCAGTCCATGTACCTGCATCTGCCGACGGAAGAATAGGCCGGCAGGTTCAGGGCTTGACGTAGCTCCAGCCCTGTTCCTGCAATTCGACCAGGCGCACGACGCCGGCCGGCACTTCCCGCGCTTGCGGCAAGAGCGGAATCTCCTTGCCTTCCCGCTTGGCCATGGCGGCGCGCGTGTTGTGGCAGGCGCTGAACACCGTACCGGGAATGCTCTCGGCGATCGACTTGATCTCCGCCTTTACCGGCGAGGTATCGGCGCGCAGCATGTGCAGGCCGGGACCATAGGCCACCAGCTCGATCGCCACCTCGTCCCCCTTGCCGGAATAGAAGCTGGCGAGATTGCTGACGTTGTGCAGCGCCATGGTCATCAGCGCGGGATCGTTGACATCGACATGGAAGGCGACCGAATGACGCCGCGTCTGGCGCGGCACTTTCGACGTGGCGGTGGCGATGCGCGCCGTGAACGGCAGCAGCAGGATGCCGCCGGCGGCGGCGAACAGCGAGCGGCGTTGCATGGGCATTCCTCCCCGATGATGTCCGTCATTCCGCCGCGGTGGCGCGGCCGGTTTCCTTCAGTTCGGCGAGATAGCGGCTGAAATCGCCGTCGCCGGTACGATTATCCCGCACGTAGTGGAACATGGCGATAAAGACTTCCGGCGCATAATACCCCGGCATGCGGGCGAGCTCGGCGGCTGAACCGTCATGCTTGCCGATCGCGGCCGATGTCGCTGGAAAGAACTGGATGCAGGGCGTGCCGCGGATGGCCCACTTGCGCGCCAGGGCCTTCTCGCTCAGCACCTGGCCGTCAAAGTCGGTGACCTCGCGATCGCCGTGCAGGTTGAGCTCGACGATGTTGAAGTTGGCCTTGACGTAGGCCGCAATCGCCGGATCGGCGAACTCGGTCTTGTGCATGTCGACGCAATAGGGGCAGCCGCGCTGTTCCCACAGGACGGCGAAGCGCTTGCCGGCCTTGGCCGTCTCGCCGAGATCGTCGCGCAGATCGAGGAAGCTCGCCATGAACCAGGGTTCGGCGTAAAGCCCCTCGTCGCCGAAACCATAGGGCACGGCGACGGGCCTGTCGGCCGCGCCGGCGGCATAGATGCCGGCGACGGAGAGGGCCAAGCCAGCCAGCAGATCACGGAGCCTCGTCATTTCAGGCGAAGATAGGCCGGCGGCCGGCCCGCAGCAAGCCGGTCCGGCCGTTCTAGGGCTTCGGCGCGGCGGCGCCGGCGCGATCGGCGGAATCGCTGATGATCTTCACCGGCGCGCTGCGGCAATGCTGCATGCAGGGCGAAGCCTTGACGTCGGGACGCGGGTCCGGCGAGACGAAGCCGTCGCGGTTCGGCATGCGGACGGCGGCAAGGCTTGCGGCGTCGAGCGTCGCGTTCTTGGCCAGGAGGTCGTTGAGATAGAGCACGTAGGCGACCAAGGAATAAACTTGGTCGTTGTCGAGCGATCCGGGCGAGCGGAACGGCATGGCGCGGCGGATATAGTCGAAAAGCGTCGGCGCATAGGGCCAGAAGCTGCCGACGCTTCGCACCGGCGCGTTGGTGTCGAGCGTGCCGCGTCCGCCGGTAAGTGCCGGATAGGGCGGGATGCCTTCGCCGAAATCGCCGTGGCAGGCGGCGCACAGGTTGGCGAACAGCGGCTCGCCGGCGGCGACACTGCCGCGGCCCGGCGGCAGCCCTTGGCCGTCTTGCCCGCGCACGTCGATATCGGCCGCGGCGAGCGCCGTCGGCGTCGGCGCGTGGCCCAGCAGCGGCGCCCGCTCCGCCGCGGCGAGATTCGTCGCCGATAGCGCCAGCAACAGGGCTGCCGCTGCGAAAGACCTAGAGTATCTGCACATTGCGCACGCCGCCGCCGGGCGCGACGGCCCAGGTCTGGATGGCGTTGTTGTGATAGATCGAGTTGACCCCGCGCACGGCGCGAAGCGCCGCGATGGTCGGCTGCACATAGCCGCCCTCGTCGATGACCCGGCTCTGCAGGAAGGCGGGACCGCCGTCCCACAGCCAGGGCAGGCGGAAGCGGGTGAGGCATTGCGCCAGCACCGGCTCCTGCAGGCTCGCCGTCCGCCAGGTGTCGCCGCCGTCGACGGAGACATCGACCCGCCGCACCTTGCCGCTGCCCGACCAGGCGAGGCCGCGAATTTCGTATGGCCCCTTGGCGCGCAGCGGCTTTTCTGGACAGGGAAAGGTGATGACCGAGTTGGCTTCCAGCTTCCAGGTGAACTGCCGTGCCTTTCCGTCGGGCATCAGGTCGGTGTATTTCGAGGTTTCCTCGCGCAGGTTCCAGGGCTGGTCGCCGAGCTTGATGCGATGCAGCCATTTCACGTTCACGCTGCCCTGCCAGCCGGGGACGATCAGGCGGAGCGGGTACCCGTTCTCCGGGCGGATGCGCTCGCCGTTCTGCGAATAGGCGACCATGACATCGTCCAGCGCCTTGGCCATGGGCAGGCTGCGCGCCATGCGGCCGGCATCATCACCTTCGGCGAGGAGCCAGCTCGCCGCCGGCAGCGGGCCGACCTCGGCCAAGAGCGTCGACAGCATGACCCCGGTCCATTCGCAGCAATGGATCATGCCGTGGGTGAACTGCAGGCCATTGATTTGCGCAACCCGCCACTCGGTGCTGCCGTTAGCGGGGCATTCGACGAAGAGGATGCGGCTCGCGGAGGGAAAGCGAACGAGATCGGCGAGCGTGAATTCCAGCGGCCGCCGACAGAGGCCGTGGATCAGCAGCCGGTGCTTGTCGGGATTGATCGCCGGTACGCCGCTGTGGTGCCGCTCGAAGCACAAGCCGCTTGGCGTGACGATGCCATCGAGATCCTGCAGCGGCGTGAAGCTGACGCCGGACTCCACCGTCGGCGTGAGCCAGGCGAGACTGCGCCGCACCACCTTCTTTTCGTAGGGCGAGGGCACGCCATAGGGCCTGGCGTCGACTCCCGGCCCGAGGGGACGGCCTTGCGGAGCGGCGGTCGCATCGGCCGCTTGGGCCGGTGCCGTCGCCAAGGCGCCCGCGATGCCGAGTCCGGCCTGCAGTACCTGGCGCCGCGTCGCCATCTTGTTCCCGTCCTTCCCTTGCGAGGTCTTCTTGCCCATCCTCTCAGCCCGACATGCCGCGCGGGTCGGCGCCCAGCACGCGAACGCCGTGCGGCTCGGCAATCTTTACCACGCCGCGTCCGGCAATGTAGCTGCTGACCAGATCGAAGATCGGCGGCCCCTCAGTGCCCTGCCTGACCGAGGCCCAGCCGGCGACGACATAGCGCCGGTGTGGCTCGATCGGCTTGTCGTTCCGCAGCAGGCGCATGTCGCTGATGCGCTGGCCCATGGGCCGGCCCACGTCGATCGTGTAGCGCATGCCGGCGACGCGAACCATGTCGCCCCCCTGCGTGTAATAGGGATCGGGGTTGAACAGGTTGTCAGCCACGTCCTCCAGCACGTATTTCAGCTCCGCGCCGGTCATGCGGCGGCGATAAGCGGCGGGATAGGTGATGGCGGTCTGGTTATAGACGTCCTCGAGGCGGATCGGCTGCCCCGGCAGCAAAGTGGCGCCCCAGCGAAAGCCGGGCGAAAGCGCGATCTCGGCGTCGCGTTCGGCGAGGAGCGCTTGGCCGATCAGGTCGTCGAAGGTGCCGTTGAAGTTGCCGCGGCGATAGAGCAGGCCCTCGGTATGGCCGAGCACCCGGTCGAGCGCGGCATGATGCGGCCGGCGGATCGCCGCGACCAGTTCGGCCATCGCGGGGTCCGGCGCGATGGCATCGGCGAAAACCGGGATCAGCCGGTAGGCATAGTCTGCGATCTTGCGGCCGCGCACCTCCAGGTCCAGGCGAGAGAGAAACTTGCCGTGGCTGCCGGAGGCGATGATGAGCGTGGTGCCGACCATGGTCGGCGCCGGGACGCCATCATGGGTATGGCCGCCGAGGATGACGTCGATGCCGTGCACGCGCGCCGCCTGCTTGCGGTCGACATCGAAGCCGTTGTGGCTCAGCAGCACCACCAGATCGGCGCCGTCCTGGCGTGCTTTGTCGACGCGTTGCTGCAAGCCGGCATCGTCGATGTCGAAGCGCCAATCGGGAATGAGCCAGGCGGGATTGGCGATCGGCGTATAGGGGAAGGCCTGGCCGATGACCGCGATGCACAGGCCACCCCGCTCGAACATGCGGGTGCTCTCGAAGACCGGATCGCCCCAGGGCTCGCTCTTGACGTTGCCGCAGAGAAAGGGCGCCCTCAGTTCGCCGAGCAGTTCCCTGACCCGCGCCGCGCCATAGGTGAATTCCCAATGCGCGGTCGTGGCGTCGATCTCGAGCGCGTTCTGCACCCGCACCATGTCGGCGCCGCGTTCCCGGAGCGCCGTATAGGAACCCTGCCAACTGTCGCCGCCGTCGAGCAGCAGCAGGTTCGGCCGCTCGGCACGGATGGCCCTGATCAAGGTCGCCATGCGGTCGATGCCGCCGACCCGGCCGTAATCCCGCGCCAGGGCCAGGTAGTCGGCGGAGGTGAAGGCATAGGCCTCCGGCGACCCTGCGGCGATACCGAAGCGGGCGAGCAAATGCGTGCCCGTGAGATGCGGCGGCAGGCCGGCCGCGTCGCCGACGCCGATATTCACGGACGGCTCGCGGAAATAGATCGGCATGAGCTGCGCATGCAGGTCGGTGAAGTGCAGGAGCGTGAGCGAACCAACCGGCTTGAAGCCGAGCAGGCCTTCCTGGGTGATCGCCTGCCGTGCCGCGGCGCGCTTCAGGTCGAATGTGGTGCCGAGCGCCGCCGCCGCGGCGGTGACCTGCAGGAAATCGCGGCGGCTCAGCATTCGGGGGCTTGCACGGGCCTCTAACGCCGCACCGAGGGAGTCTCGACCGGCAGCCCCTGGCCGCGCGAAGCGACGTAAAGCTCGAGCGCGACATACTCGTCCGCGCCGAGCGGATAGGGTTCGGCGCGCACTTGGCTGTTGCATTCCTGGAAGCGGCGCTGGATCGAGCCGAGCTTCTGCCAGGCCAGGCGATAGGTCGGGAAGCCGTTCGACTGTCCCTGGCTCAACGGGTCGGCGCGCAGCATCTTGCCTTCGTTGTCCTCGTGGCAATTGTTGCAGGCAAGGCCGAGCTGGCCGCGCCGCGTGTAGTAGAAGGCCTTGCCGCGCTCCCAATAGGATTTGGCCGGGCCGTCGAGGGCGACCTTCACCGGCATGCCGCGCGATTGCAGCTTCACCAAAGTGGTCAGGCCGAGCAGTGCATCGGATTCCCAGGCCAGGGCCGGCGCCTGCATATGGTCGGTGCGGCAGTGATTGATGCGCTGCTCCAGATCAAGGAGCTTGCCGAGCTTGGCATCCATCTTGGGATAGCCGGCGGCAACGCCGCGCATCGATTTCACCGCGCCGTGACAGGCGGCGCAGGATTTGCCGGCGGCGCCTTCGACCTTGTTCCAGGCCGCCTCGCCGCGCTCGACCCAGAGAAAGCCCGGGTTGTTGAAGTCATCGTCCTGCATGTCGCGGGTCTCCCGGGCGGCGAACAGGTAGCCCGACTTCTCGCTGCCGACCTGGTACTTCCCGAGCTCGCCGGCCCGCGCGACCAGCAAGGTGACCGCGACCGACGACAGCGCCGCCACGCTCGCGACGGCCAGCCGCTTGCGGCGTCCGCCATTGGTTGGTGCTTCGTCGCGCAGGTGCTCAGGCAAGCGTCAGCTTCTCTTCAGTCTTGTAGACGGTGCCGTCGTCGTCGGTCCAGGCGAAGGCGAGCGTGCCGCTTCGCTCCGCCCGCAGGCAGAAGGAAAGATAGGGATTGGCCGAGATGGCCGGCTCCAGCTCGGCGCGGAATACCTGCTTGCCGTCGAGGGTGCAGACGAAGCTGTTGATGATCTTGCGCGGGATGATCTTGCCGTTGGTGTCCTTGCGCTGGCCGGACTCCATCGGGTGCGAGATCAAGGTCTTGATCTCGATTATCTCGCCGGGTTTGGCGCCGGTCGGCACCTTCACGCGCGGCTTGATATAGTCGGCCATGATCCGCTCCTTCGCTCGGCTCAACCGCCGCAGCCGCCGATGGTGACTTTCACCGCGCGCGCCGTGGTCCACAGCGAACCGTCGCTCATCTCCGCCACCACGATCAGCTTCTCGCTCTGCGCCAGACGGCAGCGAAGCTGCACCTGCGCTCGCCCGTTCACCGGACTGAAGTGGAACGTGGCGACGCCGGGATTGGGATTGCCGTCGGCGACGATCCGCACCACTTTTACGTAATCCTTGGGCGTCATCGGGCTTTCGACATCAATCGTGAGCGGCACCGTATTGCCGTTCTCGGCGATCGCCGGCGCGGTCAGGTTGACCCGGCCTTCCCGCGGCTTGCCCTTGCCGAGTTGCGCCAGGAGTGCCGCCGCCTGTGCCGGCGTGGCCAGCGCTGCCCGGGCCAGCAGCGTCTCCGCGACCGCAGCGAAACCGCCGGCCGCGGCGGTGACCAATATCCGCCGCCGGCTGGCCATCGCCCGCTCCGCGAAATAAGCCGGCATGGCAGCGCCCTCCCGCACGTCACCGCCGCAAGGTCAGGAGATAGGCGATCACGTCCTCGATCTCCGCCGCGGTCAGGATCGGCTTGCCGGCATAGCGGCGCGCCACCCGATTGAGGCCTTCGACCTTGTAGAACGCCGGCATGGAGGTCGCCTCGTTCAACCGCTTCGGATCGACCAGGCGCAGGCGAAGTTCGCCGGCGCTGAGGCGGCTGCCGACGCCGGCCAGGTCCGGGCCGACGTTGCCGGGAAACGGTTCTTGCGGCATGCCGACGCCGTGGCAGCTCATGCAATTGCCGAGGCCGCGATCGACCACGATCTTCGCGCCTCGGGCCGCGTCACCGCCCGCCCCGGTCAGCGACTGCGGAATCGCATTGTCGACAATGGTATAGGGCACGAGATCGTCGTCCTTGA
>DATKQA010000442.1:0-7709 GCA_035523835.1 Candidatus Sulfotelmatobacter sp. | reverse complement strand
CCGGATAGGGCCAGACGCCATAGGCCACGGTCGGATTGTATACCGGCACGTAGAGCACGTTCGGATTGGTCGGCGTGATGGTGATGACGCCGTCGGTCGGCGTCACCGTCTGCTGTGCCGTCGATTGCAGATTTCCGGCGGCCTGCGCCTGGCGACGGAGGCGCTGTATCGAATCCATCACGTCGCCCTGCTGCGCCAGGAAGGCGTTGCCGAGGTTCTGCGTCCAGTCGAGCCTTTCGTCCATCAGCGCCAGGATCTGCGGAAACGGCACCAGGGCCTTGACGCTCGGATCCCAATCGACCTGCGCCAGGGCGTTCGCCAACTGATCGTCCTTCAGGGCGGCGTTGTTCGGATCCTTTACCCAGCGATCCGCCTGCACCACTTCCAGCGGATAGGTCGAGGCCATCAGAATCTGTCCGAGCAACTGGTCGGGATAGAGCGCGATCGGCGCCAGCATCTGGTCGAGCTGCTCCGGCGTCGCCAGCGGCGCCTGCTGTGCCGCCTGATCCTGCGGCGCCGGTTGCGCCGTTGGCGGCGGCTGGCCGTTATCCTGCGCGATAGCCGTCAAAGGCATGGCAACGACGAGCGACAGAGTGCCGGCGATTGCCCGAACAAGACCTGGGTGCACGTCTCTACCTTCTTTTGCGGGGCGACATGGCCATGCGGCAGACCGTGACGACAGCGTGGCACGTATCGTTGCACCGACGGCGGAGCATAGCACTGCCCGGCGTATTCTCGGAATCTATCGGAAGACGATGACAAACGGGCAGACGGGCTATTGCGCCCTCTTGTATCGGATGCATGTTCGCGCCTATTTGTGGCGAAATCATGGACCTTGACGCGACGCGCCGGCCCGGTTCCGCTGGACAACCCTCCATGGATCGCAAAACCGTCCTGCGATGAGCCAGACCGAGACCGACGCAAGGCCCGCCGCCGGGCGATCCCTCGGCCGATGGATCGCGCGCTTCGACACCAGCCCCAATCGCATCGCGCTGTCCTATGCGCTCCGGGGCACGATCGCGATCGCGGCGCCGCTGCTTCTGCTGCCGCCGCTCGGCTTCGCTGGCGCCGCCCATATGGTCGTGATCGGCGCGCTGCAAACCTCCATCGTCGACGTCGGCGGTCCCTACGGCAGCCGGCTGCGGGGCATGATCCTGAACAGCATCGTCGCCTCGCTCCTGCTCCTGGCCGGCACATGGTGCGGCGGCGCCTGGTGGCTGGCAGGCCTCGCCATGGCCCTCGTCGCCGTTGCCGGCGGCCTCATGCGCGCGCTCGGGCAAGGCGCGGCGGCGCTCGGCGTCACCTTCGGCGTCGCCCTCTTGATCGGCGTGCAACTGCAGTTGCCCCTGGGCGAAGCTGCCGTCGCCGCAGCGGCCTACAGCGTCGGCGGCCTATGGACCATCCTGGTGGCGCTGGTCGTCTGGCGGCTGCGGCCCTACAAGCGGCTGGAACAGGAAGTCGGCGGCATCTGGGAGGAACTGGCGGCGCTGACGGCGCTGTTGCCGGCGCCGGCCGAAGGGACCGTGGCCCGGCGCCGCCAGGAACAGGCGCTTGCCGCACGCCAGCGCAGCCTGCGCGATGCCATCGAACGCGCGCGGGCCGCGCTCGGCGAAGCGCGCGGCGAGATCGCCGGCGCAGGCACCGTGATGGCGCAGCTCCTGGTGCTGCTGCGCGCCGCGGCGCGGATCGCCATGGCCGAGGCCGCGCTCGCCGACGCGTTTCTCAACGCCGGCACGACGGTGACCGCGGAAATCGCCGGCGCCGTCGCGGCGCTGGAGCGCACCTGCCGCGACGTGGCCGGCCTGCTCGGCCGCGGCCGTGGCAACATCGCCTTGGAGGCCTACCAGCAGAGCGTGCGAAAACTGCTGCCGCCCGATGCGCCGGCCGGCGGCGACAATTCCGCCGTGCTCAGGGCACTCGCCCTGGCGCTCCGCCACCTGGAGGCGGCCGACGACGCGGCGAAGGCGCTGTTCGGCGCCGATCACCGCATGCCGGGCCTGCTGCCGCCGCTCGAGCCGGCGCCGCCCGCGGCGGCGCGGCTGGCCACCTTTCGCGCCCACCTGACCCTGTCGTCGCTGATCTTTCGCCATGCCCTGCGCGTCGCGCTGTCGGCTGGCGTCGCCACCGCCATCATGGTGTGGTTTGCCATCCCGCACGGCATGTGGCTGCCGCTCACCGCCCTGGTGGTGCCGCAGCCCGAGTTCGGCGGCACGCTGCGGCGCGCGCTCGACCGCTCGCTCGGCACCATCGGCGGCGCCGTGTTGGCCGCGATCCTGCTCTACTTCCTGCACGGGACCGTCGCCTTCGAGGCCGCGATCATCGTCCTCGGCTTCGCCGCCTTCCTGCTGCTGCGCCGCAAATATGCCTTCGCCATCGTCTTCCTCACCGTGTTGATCATGCTGCTGCTGGGCCTCGCCGATCCCGATCCCTGGATCGACCTGCGCGACCGCATCGTCGATACCGTCTCGGGTGCCATCGTGGCGCTGGTGACCGCCTATCTGCTGTGGCCGCAATGGGAGCATGAGCGGCTGCTGCCGCGTGTCGCCGAGGCGCTCCGGGCCAATGCCGCCTTCCTGCAGGCGGCGCTCGGCCTGCTCGGCGGTTCGGCTACCTTGGACGACGTGCTGCAGCCGCGCCGGGCCGCGGAAATCGCCACCGGCAATGCCGAGGCCGCCTTTCAGCGCATGCTGGCGGAACCGCGCGCGCAGCGCCGCGACATCGGCCGGGCATTTCCCCTGGTCACGCACCTGCGCCGCCTCAATCAGCACCTGACCGCGCTGATCGCCCATCTCGAAGCCGCTCCGCTGCGAAGCACGCTGTCGACGGCGCTGTCGGCGGCGCTCAAATCGGCCCTCGACACGGCGACAGGCGCCCTGGCGCAGGATGCCGCCATACCGCCGTTCGAGCCGCCCGAGGCCATCCTGGTGCAGATGCGCCGGGAATTGCTGCAAGCCGCCGCAGCGCACGAAGGCCTCGGCGCGCTGGTCGGCCGCATCGTCAGCGACGTCGGCGCCATCTACTTTGCGGCGGCCAGCAAGTAGGCGGCGAGGCCCGGCGCCGGAGCCAGATCAGCCGTAGAAATAGAACCAGGCGGCGACCGCGGCGATGATGACGCCGGTCGAGACGATCAGGAGCACCGTATAGCGCTCCACATTGATGCCGATGCCGTGGCTCTCGCGTTCCTCTTCCTGCATGTAAGGTGTCGCCGTTTCGGCCTTGCCGGCCGCTTCATTCGTCTCCACCGCCGCCGGCGCCGCGGCTTCCTTCACAGCTTTGTCGGCCATACGCCGCTCCCGCAGAGGACGATCCGGTTCCTAAACGCCGCCGCCGGATTATGGTTCAACCGCAGCGGCGCGTTGCGGTGCGGCAGGCAGGGCGGCCCGGCGCTAGAGGCCGAGGAACCGGCTGGCGTTGCCGCCGCGGAGTGCTTCTCCGTCACTCGCCGACAGTCCGAGCTGATTGATGAAGTCGCGCGGCCTGCCGCGTCCCGCCGGAAACGGATAGTCGGAGCCGACGAAGAGCTGGCTGACGCCGAAGGCCTCGATGAGGTAGCGGCAGAAGGCCGGCTCGAACACGAGATTGTCGTAGTAGAAGCGCCGGGCCGCCTCGACCGGCGCGGCGAAGCTCCCGTGCAGCGCCGGCATGTTCTGCCAACCGAAATTCAGCCGCGGCAGCAGCGCCGCCAGCGTGCCGCCGCCGTGGCTGAAGCCGATGCGCAGCTTCGGGTAGCGGGCGAGCGTGCCGCCGGTGATCAGGGAGATCGCGGCAAGCCCGGTATCGATGGGAAAGTTGACGAAGGGCACCAGCATCGGCGGGCCGACCAGGCGGTCGGTGGCGACGGGATGCAGCGAATGCACGAAGATGGCAAGGCCGAGCCGCTCCGCCTCGGCGAAGACGGCATCGAAATGCGGATCGCCGGGCACCCGTCCGTTGATGTTGCTGCCGATCTCGATGCCGAGCAGTCCGTAGTCCGACCGCAGCACGGCGAGTTCCTTGGCTGCCAGGTCGGGATCCTGTAGCGGCACCATGCCGAGGCCGCGGAAGCGCGTCGGCGCGGCCGCCACCATTTCGGCTATGGCCCGATTGATGTGCCGCGCCATGGCGAGGCCCGACTTCGCATCGAGCCAGTAGGACAGCAGTTCCGGCATGGGCGAAAGGACCTGGATGTCGACCTCTTCGGCATCCATGTCGGCGGCGCGCCGCGCCGGATCCCAGCAGCGGTGATCGACGGCGCGAAACTCCTTGCCGCCGATCATCACCGACGCCTTGTTGCCGGCATGGTGCCGCATCGACGGCCATTTGTCGGGCATGCAGTCGCAGGGCGCCGGCGGGAATTCCGCCGGCACGATGTGGTTGTGGACGTCAATGACGGGCATGGGCACTCCCTCAGGAACTGGTTGCCTCGGTGGCGATCGGCGAGATCATAGCGCGGCGACGTCGATCTACCGATCGTCATCGCCGCAAGCCGGAGTTGGCGAACGGTCGATCTCCTGGACGAAACGGTGCCAGCTCTGTTCGGGCGCGCGGCAGGTTACCGGTCCCTCGGCGCCGGTCCGCACCAGGACGACGCCGCCCCATTGCCAGAGCTTGCGCCAGAGCGCGAGATCGCCGAGCGCCTCTTCGCGCACCCGCCGTTCGACCCTCAGGCGCTTTCGCCGGCGGCCGAAGCTCAGGTAGAAGGCCAGCGCCGCCGCCGCGACGCCGAGGCCGAAGGGCCAGCCGAAATACCACCAGGCGGCGCCGGTCAGCACGATCGCCGGATAGAGAATGAGGTTGTCGTCGGTCTCGCGGCCGACCGGGCTGTGGATATGGGCGAGGCGGGCGAAATCGAGCTCGAGGTGCACCTCGCCCCGCGCGCAGACGGCGCGCAGCCGCGCCAGGAGCGGCCGGTCCTCGTCGGCCGGCGGCGCCGGCATCGGCGGGCCGCCTCAGGATTTTTCCGGCTCGCCCGCCTTGGTCTCGGATTCGCGCGCCGCATGACCGAAGATGCCCTTGGCCATGAGCGAGGCTTCGCTCCTGGCGCGGGCGGCATAGACGTCGCGCCGCACCGCGTGCGCCGCCCTGCTGTCGGGCTCGGCCTGGACGGCGATCTCCGCCAGGTGGCAGGCGAGACGGAAATCGCCGCGATCGGCCAGTTCGCCGGCGCGGCGCGTCAGCACGGCGATGCCGCCGGCGAGGTTCGCCAGTTCGACGGCGAGGGCGGCGTCGCGCGCCGGCTTCAGCCGCGCCGGATTGCCGTCGTACCAGCCGCCGTAGAGGCGCCAGACATTGTGAATGACGAATTCCGGCTCGTCGTAGAGCGGGCGCATGTAGGGCCTGGCCAGATATTCCGCCGGCACGGTCACCGAATGGATGATGTCGTCGAGCCGCGCCCCGGCGTTCATCATGTCGACGGTCTGCCGCACCAGCAGTTCGAGCGCCGAAGCCATGGTGTCGAGCATGCCGCGGATGCGTTCCCTGCCGCCGACCGGCAGGCCGTGGGCAGGCAGCAGCAGTTCCGGCTCCAGCGCCGCCATTTCGCGGAGCGCCTGCGCCCATTCCAGCGGGTAGCGCTGCACCTTCTGCGGGTTGCCGGCGTTGGGGAACACCCAGATGACGAAATCCCCGGCGCAGATGGCGCGATGTTCGGGGATCCAGGCCCAGAGGTGGTCGTCGGTTTCGCCGACGGCATGACGGAGGTCGAAGCGCGTATCGCCGACGCGGATTTCCAGCCGGTCGCGGAAGGTGGTGTCGGGCTCGTGATAGACGCTCGGCCCGAAGCGGCCGCGCGTCGCCAGGCCGGTGGGATTGGCGCTGATGCGGCGCGAGGGCGCGAACTGGCGCATGTTGATGATGGCGTTGTAGCCGTTGGTCGCCTTGTAGCGCTTGAAGCGCGGCGCGATATTCTCGTGCCCGACGATGCGCGGCCGGCGCGCGCCGGCGGCGGCCGCCTCCTGCAGCACCGCATCCATGCCGCCGACGTGGTCGACGTGGCCGTGGGTGAAGGCGACGGTGCTCACCGGCTCCTTCGACCAGCGCCTGAGCTCCGTCAGCACGCCGTTGGCATAGGCTTCGAGGCTGGTGTCGAACAGCACCAGCCCGTCCCCGGTGCGGAAGGCCACCACGTGGGAGAAGGCCTCGACCAGGGCGATATTGTCGGCGATTTCCGAAAGCTGCGTGCTCACCCGGTTGGAAAGTCCGGGATTGTCGTGGACGTTTTCATCGATATAGCGCGCCGACAGCGCCAACAGGTCCGGCATCTTCTATTCCTTCCTCGCTGGCGGATTGGCCGCCTTCTCGCGTTCGCGCGCCCTGAGTTCCCGGCGCAGAATCTTGCCGGTGGTGGTCATCGGCAGCTTGTCGACGAATTCGATGGCGCGGGGATATTCGTGCTTGGCCAGGCGCGCGCGCACCGAGAGCCGGATTTCCTCGGCCAGCGCCTCGCTCGGCGCGTGGCCCGGCGCCAGCATGACGAAGGCCTTGATCGATTCGGTGCGCACCGGATCGGGCACGCCGATCACGGCGGCGATGGCAACCGCCGGATGGCGCGCCAGCGCGTCCTCGATTTCCGACGGGCCGATGCGGTAGCCGGAACTGGTGATGACGTCGTCGGCGCGGCCGCGAAACCAGAAATAGCCGTCCTCGTCGCAGAGTCCGAGATCGCCGGTCAGCAGCCAGTCGCCGGCGAACTTTTCCGCCGTCGCCTGCGGATTGTTCCAATACTCCAGCAGCATCACCGGATCGGGCCGGCGAAAGGCGATATTGCCGACCGCGCCGGCCGGCAGCGGGCTGCCCTGGTCGTCGACGATGGCGGCGACGTGGCCCGGCAGCGCGCGGCCGAGCGAGCCCGGCTTCGGCCGCAGCACCAGGCCGCAATTGCCGAGCACCAGATTGCACTCGGTCTGGCCATAGCCCTCGTTGACCTGGATGCCGAGCGTGCGGCTGGCCCAGTCCAGCAGTTCCTTGCCGACCGATTCGCCGCCGCTCAAGACCGTGCGCAGCTTGACGTCGAAGCGCGCGAGCGGGCCCTGCACCTGGCGCATCAGCTTCAGCATGGTCGGCGTCAGCAGTGCCGCCCGTACCTTGTGCTTGCCGATCAGGCGATAGGCTTCCTCGGCATCGAAGGCGCTGCCGCGATAGGTCAGCACCGGCCGGCCGTGGAACCAGGCCGGCATCAGCACGTCCATCAATCCGGCGAGCCAGGCCCAATCCGCCGGCGACCAGATGATATCGCCCTCTTGCGGAAAGAAGTCGTAGAGGAACTCGAAGCCCGGCATATGGCCGAGCATGGAGCGATGCCCCTGCAGCGCGCCCTTGGGCCAGCCGGTGGTGCCCGAGGTGAAATTGAGGAAGGCGGGATCGTCGGGATGCAGCGACAGCGTGGCGAACTGGTCGGATGCCCGCGCGATCGTGTCCCAGAAAGGCAAGGTGTTCGGCTCCGCACCGTCGACCAGCAGCACATGGCGGAGCGTCGGCACTTTCGCCTGCGCCGCCGCCGCGGTCGGATAATTGGCGCGGTCGGTCAGCAGCACCTTGGCGCCGCAGGTATGCAGGCGGTATTCCAGCGCGTCGACGCCGAACAGGATCGAGGTCGGCACCGACACCATGCCCGCCTTCCAGCAGGCGACGTGGGTGATGGCCGTGGCGGGATGCTGGCCGAGATAGATCAGCACCCGGTCGCCGCGGCCGAGGCCGAGATGGACGAGCGTATTGGCCAGCCGGTTGGCATG
>DATKQA010000441.1:0-3954 GCA_035523835.1 Candidatus Sulfotelmatobacter sp. | reverse complement strand
TCGCCCATATCCTGACCGGCTGGGGCCTCGGCCGCCCACGCGACGGCGTCAACCGGGGCGGCTTCGTCTTCGACGCCAGCCGGCACGATTTCGGCGACAAGCTGTTCCTCGGCCACGTCATCCGGGGCAGCGGCATGGAAGAGGCGGAGCAGGCCTTCGACATCCTGGCGCAGAGCCCGGCGACGGCGAAGCATATCGCCTTCGAACTGGCGCAATATTTCGTCGCCGACGCGCCGCCGCCGGCCCTGGTCGATCGCCTGGCGCGGCGCTACCTGGAGACCGACGGCAGCATCCGGGCGGTGCTCAAGACCCTGTTCGACGCGCCGGAATTCTGGGCGCCGGAAAATATCGGCAACAAGTTCAAGACGCCCTACCAGTTCCTGGTCTCGGCGCTGCGCGCGACCAACTTGCCGGTCAACAACATCCGCCCGATCTACGGCATGCTGGCGCAGCTCGGCGAGCCGCTCTACGGCTGCCAGACGCCGGACGGCTACAAGAACACCGAGGCGGCCTGGCTCAATCCCGATGCCATGACCCGGCGGCTGAGCTTCGCCACCGCGCTGGCCAGCGGCCGGCTGCCGCTCGACCGCCCGCCCATGCTGCCGCCACGGCTCGATGGCAAGCGGCCCGAGGTGGCGGCACGCCTGGTCAAGGACATGCCGATGGCGGAAGCCGATATTCGGCCGGTCGACGCCACGCCGCTGCTCGCGACCTACACGCCGATCCTCTCGGCGCGCACCATGAGCGCCTTCTACGAAGCGCCGATGCAGCTTCGCGCCGCCCTGCTGCTCGGCAGTCCGGAGTTCATGCGGCATTGAGGAGTGGCACCATGCGACGACGCGCATTCCTGCAAGGCGGCGCCGCTGCGCTCGGCCTGCTGCCGGTCGGCCGCGCCGGCTGGGCGGCGAGCATGCCCGGCGCCGCCGCCTCCGGCAAACGCCTGGTGGTGGTGTTCCTGCGCGGCGCGGTCGACGGCCTCAACGTCGTCGTGCCGACGGGCGAGCGCGCCTATTACGACGCGCGCCCGACCATCGCCATCGCCCGCGGCGATGCCGACGGCGCCATCAACCTGGATGGTCATTTCGGCCTGCATCCGGCGCTGCGGCCGCTCATGCCGCTCTGGCAGCATGGCGCGCTCGCCTTCGTCCATGCCTGCGGCTCGCCCGACCCGAGCCGCTCGCACTTCGATGCGCAGGATTACATGGAGTCGGGCACCCCGGGAGTGAAATCCACGGATAGCGGCTGGATGAACCGCGTGCTGGCGGCGCTGCCGGGACCGCACGGGCCGACCGAGGCGGTGAGCCTCGGCGCGACCTTGCCGCGCATTCTCTCGGGGCGGATGACCGTCGCCAATCTTCCGCTCGGCCGCGCCGCCGCCAATCCGATGCCGCTCGACCGGCCGCTCATCGCTGCCGCCTTCGACAAGGTCTATAGCGGCGACGATGCCATGAGCCGCGCCTATCGCCAGGGCCAGGAGGCGCGCAAGCAATTGCTGGGCGAGCTGCAAGCGGATATGCAGATGGCCGACAACGGCGCCCCGCCGCCGAACGGCTTTCCCGAGGACGCGGCGCGGCTCGCCCGCCTGATCCGCCAGGACGGCTCGATCCGGCTCGCCTTCCTGGCGCTCGGCGGCTGGGACACCCACGTCAACCAGGGCGGCGCCAAGGGCCAGCTCGCCAATCATCTGCAGCCGCTCGGCGAGGGCCTTGCCGGTTTTGCGCAAGCGCTCGGTCCGGCCTGGGCCGATACGGTGGTGCTGGTGATGTCGGAGTTCGGCCGCACCGTGCACGAGAACGGCAATGCCGGCACCGACCACGGCCACGGCAATGTCATGTGGGTGCTGGGCGGCGCGGTGCGCGGCGGCAAGGTCTATGGCGACTGGCCGGGGCTGGCCGGCGAGGCGCTCTATCAGGGCCGCGATCTCGCCGTGACCACCGATTTCCGCACCCCTATCGCCGCCGTGCTGGAACGGCACCTCCGCCTCGGCGACCGGCAGCTCGCCGGCATCTTCCCGCATCGGCCGCCGGCGCGGCGCGATCTCGGCGCCATCGTCAGGGCCTGACCTTCAGGTGGCGAAGCTGGCGAGCAGGGTGGCCGTGTCCGGGCTCAGCATGTCGGCGGGCCGGCTGCGCGGCAGCGGCACGCCGGCCGGGATCGGCCGGGCGTCGAAATCGTCGTCGGAGGCGAGCAGGGTCGTATCGGTATTGGCGGCGAGCCTGATCGGCTGCGCGTCCGCGGGCGCCGTGCCGGCGCCGCCTTCGAACTGGGCCATGACCTGACCGGCCGAGCGCGACTTGTGGCCGCCGCGGCCATAGAACAGGCTGTGGTTGGCGTGGGCCGCCGCGGGCAGCACCTGGGCCGCTGCCTGGTCGGGATTGTCGGCGGCGGCGCGGATCAGCCGGAGCGCGCCGGTGGCGCCGAAGATATGCGCGGCATAGACCTCGCCGTCGCTGACCGGGCGGCCGAGGCGCTTCTCCAGGTAATCGCGGTTTTCGTTGGCAAGCTCGCCGGCCATGAGCGCGGACAGCCGCGGGTCGTTCCGCTCGGCAAGAATGGCCTGGCGCGCTGCCGGGTCGGATACTTCCTGCCGGCCGTTCGCCGCGGTGGCGATCTCCTTGGCCTCGGCGCCGAGGCCATATTGCGCGCCGTAGGTCTTGACCATGTGCAGCCAGGTCTGCTGGTTGAACTGGAAGACCCCGGCGGCGCTGGAATTCGGCGCCCGGGCGGCGGCGCGAAAATGGCTTTCGCGCTGGGCCACGCGCAGCAGATAGCGGAAATCCGTGCCGGTGCGCGCGCTCGATTCCTGGAGCGCGCTCTGCACCTGGCCGCGGGTCACGGTCGCCTGGAGGGTGGTGTCGTTGCTGATCATATCCTGGCCTGAGCAAGGCCCGTGCCAAACCCGCCGCACTCTCGTCAGGCGGCGGCCGGCGCCCCGGCGCGCACCGCCCGGCGGATCGTTTCCACCGCGGCGCCGAGGCTGGTCACCACTTCGTCGGCGCCGCTCTGCTCGCGCGCGTCGAGCTGCCGCGCCTCCGCCGCCTCCAAGGTCCAGAAACCGACCAGCAGGGGGATTTCGGTGCGGCGGCGCAGCCGGCGGATCAGGAAGCGGGCGTTGGTGAAGCCCTCCGGCTCGAGATAGGAGAGGCAGATGAGGCGGGCGCGGGCGAGATCGAACTGCGCGATGTGGCGCGGCGCGACGGCGCTGCTCGGTATGACCTCGGCGGCAATGCCGCCGCGGGCCAGAAGCTGCGCCAGCATGGCGGCGGCGGCCTCGTCGAGCGCGCCGCGTCCGGCGATGCAGAGCACGACCCCGTCGCCCCATGCCGGCGCATCTTCCGCCGGGGGGGCGGTTTCGGTCGTGTCGGGATCGTCATGTTCGGCCAGGTCGTCGATGATGTCGTCCACCACGGCCTTGATCTGCGTGCGATGCTCGTAATCGAGCAGGCCACGATTGACGTCAGCCTGCGCCAGCGCCAGAGCCTTGACCGCCACCTCGTCGTAATAGGCGGCGAGCGGCTTGCTCTTGAGGAATGCCTCGGCCTGGAAGGCGGCCTCGTCGGGGTCGTTCGCCAGCATGCGCTGATAGAGGCTCTCCTCCGGCGCCAGCGCCGGCCGGTCGCCGAAGGCGATAGCGAGAAACTGCAACGGCTCGACATGGCGGCCGAGCACCACCAGGCAGAGTGTCAGCGGCGTCGACAACAAGAGGCCGATCGGACCCCACAGCCAGGTCCAGAAGGCGGCGGCGAGCACCACGGCGACCGGCGACAGGCCGGTGCTGCGGCCGTAGAGAATGGGTTCGATCACCTGGCTGGTGATCGGTTCGGCGACGAGGAAGAGCACGGCGGTCCACAGGAGCATGGTCCAGCCGGGATCGGTGGCGAGCGCCAGTGCCGCCGGGAACAGGGCGGCGATGATGGCGCCGATATAAGGCACGAAGCGCAGCAGCAGCGCCAG
>DATKQA010000440.1:0-3932 GCA_035523835.1 Candidatus Sulfotelmatobacter sp. | reverse complement strand
CGCCCAGGCTCGCCGGCGCGGTTCTCGCCGACGGCGAACGGCTCACGGTCGACGGCGACCGCGGCCTGGTCTATCGCGGCGACCAGCGCGAGGCCGATGGCGCCGAGCCGGCGGCGCTTGGCGTGCTTCGGCGCTGGGCGGCCGAGCTCGGCATGGACTTCGCCGGCGAACCGGCCGGCGCGCCGGCGGCGGGAGCGGCCACGGAGAGCATCGCGCCGCTGGCGCTGCTGCGGGCGCTGCAACTGCGCGGCTTCGCCGGTATCGAGCAGCTTGCGGCATCGCTGCTTGCTGCCGTGGCGCCGGTCCGGGCGGCGATGGACGCTTTGCCGGCCGGCCTGGTGGCGACGGCGCCGCGCGGACTGCATCTGACGCCTGGCGGGCGGGCGTGGCTCGCGGCCGCGCTGGCCGAGGAGCGGCGGCTGGTCGATCCCGGAGAGGCGGCCGGCTGCTACGAGGCCTTCGTCGGGCACGACGGCGCATTCAAGCAGGTGGTGACCGACTGGCAGATGCGCCCGGTCGACGGCACGCTGCGCCCGAACGACCATGCCGATCCGATCTACGACGAGGCCGTGCTGCACCGCTTCGCCGAACTGCATGCCGCGGTCGATCCGCTGCTGCGCCGCCTTGTTGCGCTGGTGCCGCGGCTCCGGCGCTACGGCGACCGCCTGGCCGCGGCGGCGGCGTCCGTCGCCGCCGGCGATACGTCAATGATCGCCAGCCCGCTGCGACAGAGCTACCACACCGTCTGGTTCGAATTGCACGAGGAGTTGATCGATCTCGCCGGCCGCGACCGCGCGAGCGAGGAGCAGAAGCAGGCCCGACCATAAGCGCGAAAAGACAGGGGGAACGATGACCGGGACCCATTGGATGGTGGAAGGCAAGATCGATCCGCGCTGGCCGATCAACACGCGCGGCAATATCGGCGAAGTCTTTCCGGAAGTGCTGTCACCCTTGAGCTGCATTCTTGCCGTGCCCTCGGCGGAAGCCGGCTGGCGCGATGCCTACAAGGCCATGGGCATCTACAAGCGCGGCGATTTCCAGAGCGACGATCCCGTCATCATCGGCCTCTATGGCGGCTACGGTTACCTCAATCTCTCATACCTCCGCATGATCGGCGTGCGGGCACCCGGCTCCTCGCCGGAAGCGATCGACGTGGCCTTTTTCGGCGAAGGCAATCCGCCGCCCTATGCGCCGCAGCGGGGCGACAAGAGCCTGCTGTCCTCGATCCGCATCCTGTTCACGGTGCTCAAGGCGCTGAAATTGGACGGTGCGCCGCCGGTGGTGGCGGAGAGCTACGCGCTGGCCGCGGAATGGGAGGCGAAACAGCCGGCGCTCGATGCCCCGGATCAGGCGCTGCTCGACTATATCTACGCCTATCCGCCGTTGTTCCGGCAGCTCTTCCGCAATCATCTGATCGCCAGCTCGCTCGCCGGCGTGGTGCTCGGCATGCTCGCCGACAACGCCAAAGCGGCCGGCGAACCGGGTCTGGCGACGCACCTGATCGGCGCCGCCGGCGGCGTCATCTCGGCTGCCTATGCCCAGGAGCTCTATGCGCTGGCCAAGCAGGTTCGCGCCGCGCCGGCGCTCGCCGCCGCCTTCGATGCTGGCCTCGACGGGCTGGCGGCGCGGCTGGCCGAGCTGCCGGACGCGGCGGCGTTCAACCGGGATTTCGCCGGCTTCATCGCCCGGCACGGCCATCGCGGCCCGAACGACTGGGAATTGTCGTCGCGCACCTGGGAGCACAATCCGGAGCTGGCACTGGTCGCCATCGACCGCATGCGGCTGGCCGAGCACGATCTGGCGCCGGAGGCGCGCCTCAGCGATACGGATGCACGGCGTGAGGCGGCGGTGGCCCGCGTGCTGCCGCATGTGAAGCTGATGGACAAGAGCAATTTCAAGAAGGCGCTCAAGGCAGCGCCCCACTGGGCGCGGGCACGCGAGGCGACGCGCGATCGCGCCATCCGCTCCAATCTGCCGGTGAAGCGCGCCTATAACGAGCTGGTGCGGCGCGCGGCGGGACGCGGCGGCGTCGCCGAACCGGCCAAGGTGGCGATGCTGCGCCCCGACGGCGAATTCCAGCAATATCTCAAGACGCCGACGGCCTTTCTCGCCGTCATCGCCGAGCGCTGGGCCCTGCGCGAGCGCTTCGCCCGGGCAACGCCGCCGTTCTTCATCTCCACCGCGGCCGAGGTGCCGAGCATCGAGGAACTGGAGGCGGCCGAGCGCCCCGGCGCCGCCCGGACCGCCGCCAGGGCCAAGCCCGGCGACGTGTTGCGGGGCGACGCGGGCGCTGCCGGCGTGGCCGAGGGCCGCGCCCGCGTGGTGCTCGATCCCGGCGATGCGCGCGGGCTGCAGCCCGGTGAAATCCTGGTGGCGCCGCTCACCGATCCCTCATGGACGCCGCTCTTCCTGCCGGCCGCCGCCGTGGTGGTGAACGTCGGCGCGCTGCTCAGCCATGCGGTCATCGTCTCGCGCGAGCTCGGCATTCCCTGCGTCGTCGCCGTGGATGGCGCGACCGAGAAGCTGGCCGACGGCATGCTGCTGGCGGTCGACGGCACCAAGGGCACGGTCACGGTGCTGGCATAGCGCGACCGGGCGGGCGCGGTTTGTTAAGGATTCTCGGCCATGGTGAACCGCCGGCCGGCATCGGCCGCGGCACAGGAACGGCAATGGCCCGGGCGACCGACGACGTCAAGAACTGGATGAACATGTTCCGCTGGATCGTGAAGCTGATCCGCGACGAATATGGCGTCGACGAAAAGCTCCTCACCCGCACCGCGATGCTGGAGACCGACCTCGGCCTCTCCATGGAGCAGATCGAGCAGGTGCTGGACTATATCACCGAGGGCTTCGGCGTCCGCTTCCCGCCGGGCACACTGGACGAGGTCCTCAAGCTCGAGGAGCTCTGCCTCCTGGCAAGCTGGCTCAAAGGCCTCTACAAGCTGCCCGAGTTCATCTCCGGCGCCTTCGAAGCGCGCTGCCGCGAGATCAATAACATCCCGGCCACCGCGGCGGCTTGAGCCTCTTTGCAAAGCTGCGTATCCGACCGCGGTTCAGAGTGCCGCGTTCCGCAGGTGTTCCGCCGAGCCAAGGGGAGGACCAAGCAAGGGCTGGCAGCCGGCGGATGCCAGCCCCCGCTTGACTCTGCCGGCGGCCTCCGGCTTTACTCCGCGCCAACGACGCCAGTCAGTCCGCGAGTTTCGCGCACTGGCTTTTTTGCGTTGTGCGGAAGCGGTGACATGTTCGAAAACCTGAGTGGACGTCTCGGCACGGTCCTGGAGCGGCTCACCAAGCGGGGCGCGCTTTCCGAGGCCGATGTCAACGAGGCCCTGCGCGAGGTGCGCGTCGCGCTGCTCGAAGCCGACGTGGCGCTGCCCGTGGTCAAAAGCTTCATCGACCAGGTGCGCGGCAAGGCGGTCGGCGCCCAGGTGCTGAAGTCGATCACCCCCGGCCAGATGGTCATCAAGGTGGTGCACGACCAGTTGGTGGCGATGCTGGGTGCCGAGGATGCCGAGCTGAACCTCAACGCGGTGCCGCCCGTGCCTGTTCTGATGGTCGGCCTGCAAGGTTCGGGCAAGACCACCTCCACCGCCAAGATCGCGCATCGCCTGGTCAGCCGCGACAAGAAGAAGGTGCTGATGGCCTCGCTCGACGTCGCCCGCCCGGCGGCGCAGGAGCAGCTCAAGATCCTGGGCGAGCAGGCCGGCGTGCCGACCCTGCCGATCGTCCCCGGCCAGATGCCCGTCGATATCGCCCGGCGGGCACTGCAGGCGGCGAAGCTGCAGGGCTACGACGTGGTCATGCTCGACACCGCCGGCCGGCTGCACGTGGACGAGGCCCTGATGGCCGAGGTGCAGGCGGTGCGGGACGCCACCCAGCCGGCGGAAATCCTGCTGGTGAGCGATGCGCTGACCGGCCAGGACGCGGTCAAT
>DATKQA010000439.1:0-4619 GCA_035523835.1 Candidatus Sulfotelmatobacter sp. | reverse complement strand
CGACCGTCTCGCAGCCGGGAATGGCCTGACGCAGAATCTCCGGATCGTTGAGCGCCGCCCAGACGCGGTCGCGCGGGGCGGAAATCGTCTGCTCACCGGACATGTCCATGGCGCATCCTCGACGGCTGAAGCGGAGCGCCGACCCTAGCGCCTGCCCCCGACCTCGGCAAGCCGCGATGGCGGTTGACAGAATGGCCCATTAACCGCTCGGCAACCATGCCCGGCTAGGCTCGCCGCATGACCGTCCCGACCGGCGCCGACCATATGCCGCCCGCAGCCCGCTCCGGCCTCGACGTGGCGCTCTGGTTCCTGATCCGCGCCAGCGAAGAGCGCCAGCGCGTTCCGATGGAGAAGCTGCAGCTTCTGCTCTACCTCGCCGCCGCAACCTTCATCGCCAAGCACGACGGGCGGCATCTCCTTCCCGGGCAGTTCGTCGCCGGCGCGGCCGGTCCCTATGAGCCGACGGTCGCTCTGGCGCTGGAGTGCGGCCTGAACAACCCGCCGCAGCCGAGCATCGCCCCCGAGGCGGAACCGCTCCTGCTGGCGCTCTGGAACCAGTACGGCGCCATGCCGACGGCGGCGCTGGCGCGCATCGCCGGCAACGACGGGGTGTGGCAGACCGCGCTCCAGCGCGGCGCCGGCAGCCCGATCGACACGGCGGCGCTCCGCCAGGCCTACGGCGCCAAGCGAAGCGGGACGGCGAAAGCATCGGCCAAGGGAGACAAGGCGGAAAAGGCCGCCGCGCCGGCGAACAAGGCGAAAGCGGCGGCGACGGCGCGGCCCGAGGCCGACCTCCGCTTCACCGGCGACGGCCGGCTGGTCACCCGCTGGGCCCCGCGCCGGCGCATCGAGCGTCACTGATTCCAAGGGCTTGCGGCAAAATCCGCGTAGCTAGGATTAATTACCTGCGCGGAAAACGCACAGGTGCGTCGTAAAAAAAACAATTTACGAAAATCGCTGGATGCGACAGTAAGCGGCCTTCCCAAAAGTGGCAAAATTGTGATATTCTATTTTTTGCGTGACATCTGTGAGTTCCGAATGGACGCACATTTCGAGGGCGTCAACGACGCCCATGCGGATACCGTGGTGATAAACGGTACCGTAAAATGGTTCAATGCGGTAAAGGGCTTCGGGTTCATCAGCCCGAATGACGGCTCGGGGGACGTTTTCCTGCATTTATCCTGCCTGCGCATGGCCGGACATGACAATGTCCAGGAGGGCGCGGCCATCGTCTGCGAGGTCGTCCGCCGGCCGAAGGGCATGCAGGCGGTCCGCGTGATCGAGCTGGACGCGGCGCCGGGCCAGCAGGCGCCGCGACGGCCGGCGCGCCAGGCGTCGGAGGCCGGCAGCGGCGGCCCGGGCGGCAACCGCTTCCCGCCGGTGGTGGGCGAGGGCGACTTCCAGCAGGCCACGGTCAAGTGGTTCAACCCGATCAAGGGTTACGGCTTCGTCTCGCGTGGCGAGGGTTCGCAGGACGTGTTCGTCCATATGGAAGTGCTGCGGCGCGAGGGCTTGAGCGAGTTGCAGCCCGGCCAGGTGGTGCGCATCCGTATCGGCCAGGGCCCGAAGGGGCCGCAGGTCGCGGAAATCCAGCTCGCCTGAGGCTGCAACAGCCGCCGCGCCCGGTGGCCGGCGCCGCTCGCCGGCTCAGATGACGCCGTCGCGACGCAGCCGCTCCAGCTCGGCGGGCGGCAGGCCGAGCCGTTCGCCGTAGATTTCGCCATTGTGCTGCCCCTTGTCCGGCCCGGCCCAGCGCACCCGGCCCGGCGTGCGTGAGAGCTTGGGCAGCACGTCGATCATGCTGAGGGCGCCGACCCGGGCATCCTCCAGGGTGGCGATGTTGCGCTCGCGATAGTGCGGGTCGGCGGCGATGTCGGCGATCGTATAGAGCCGTTCGGCCGGCACGTCGGCCTGCTCCAGCGCGGCGAGGAGCGACGCCGCCGGCTGCTTCGCCACCCAGAGCGCGACCAAGCCCTCGACCTCCTTATGCCGGGCCTGGCGGTCGCGCGAGGTGGCATAGCGCGGGTCTTCGGCCAGTTCCGGCTGCCGCATGACGCCGGCGATGCGGCGCCAGAGCGCGTCGGTGCCGGCATGGATGGTGACCCAGATGTTGTCGGCGGTCTGGTAGTTGCCGGCCGGGCAGACGCCTGGACTGCTGTTGCCGGTGCGCGTCGGCACCTCGCCGAACTTCTCGTAGGCCAGCAGCATGGCGCCGGAGCTGCGGAACAGGCCTTCGTAGAGCGCGAGGTCGATTTCCTGGCCCGGCCCGCCGGTGCGGTCGCGCTGGTAGAGCACCATCATGATGGCGAAGGCGCCGAGCGCCGCCGCCATGTAATCGGCCACCGGATAGCTCTGCCGCACCGGCGGGCCGTCGGCGAAGCCAGAGGTGTAGGTCAGGCCGGCGAAGGCGGAGACGACGCGGTCGAAGGCGCCGCGCCGGCGGTAGGGGCCGGTCTGGCCATAGCCGGAGACATGCAGCATCACCAGGCGCGGGTTGAGCTTCGCCAGGACCGGATAGTCCAGGTTCCATTGCGCGAGCGTGCCGGGGCGGAAATTCTCGATCACCACGTCGGCATCGGCGACCAGGCGCTTGAGCAGCGCCTGGCCCTCGGCGCTGCGCAGGTTCAGGGTGATGGATTTCTTGTTGCGCGCCTCCTGCAGCCAACCGAGCGGAACGCCGTTCAGCGAGCGGCCGAACTGGCGCAGCAGGTCGCCCGTCTTCGGCTCCTCGACCTTGATCACCTCGGCGCCGAAATCGGCGAGATAGGTCGCGGCGACCGGCCCGCCGAGAATGGTGGCGATATCGATGACGCGAATGCCGGCCAGCGGCAGATTGTCGGTGCGGTCGGCGGCGGAAACGGACATGGGGGTCTCCGAGGGGTAGGCAAACGCCGCGATCATGGCGCAGCGGCGCGGCCATCGCAAACCGGCAGAGGGTTTACCGCGCGGCGGCGCTCGGCTATGAAACCGGCATGCTTTTGCGACGCATATTCCTGGCGCTGGCGCTGGCGGCCCTGGTCGGCCTGGTACCGCGCCCGGTGCCGGCGGCGGCGACCGGCGCGCTGGTCATCGAGACGGCGGGCGGGCCGCACAAGTTCCAGGTCGAGCTGGCCACGACCGACGCGGAGAAGGCCGAGGGGCTGATGTATCGCCGCGAGCTGGCGCCGGACGCCGGCATGCTGTTCGACATGGGGCCGGGCGAGCACGAGGCCACCTTCTGGATGAAGAACACCTACATCCCGCTCGACATGCTGTTCATCCGCGCCGACGGCCGCATCCGGAACATCGCCGAGCGCGCCGTGCCGCAGTCGCTGGCCACCATCGCCTCCGACGGGCCGGTCAGGGCGGTGCTGGAGATCAACGGCGGCACCGTCGCCCGCCTCGGCATCAAGCCCGGCGACAAGGTGCGCCATGCCCTGTTCGGCAATCTGAACTGAGCCGCCGCATGGCGACGGATGCGGTTCCCGAAGGCTTCGTCCTCGATGCGCGCCACGGCAGCTTCAGCCTGCACAACGGCCCCTATTACGTGCGGGGCGAGGGCGCCGACCTGGTCCACGGCCTGCGCGTGCTCGACCGCCACTTGAACGGCGCCGGCGTCGCCCACGGCGGCATGCTGGCGGCCTTCATGGACATGATCCTGGCCCGCACCGCCGTGCGCGGCAGCGGCCGCGGCGGCTTCACCATCCGGCTGGTGGCCGACTATGTCGGCATGGCCCGGCGCGGCGACTGGATCGAGGGCCGCGCCCGCATGATCCGCCAGACCCGCACGCTTGCCTTCGTCGAGGGCGGCCTGAGCGTCGGCCGGCGGCCGGTGCTGAACGCCAGCGGCGTCTTCCGCCTGTCGCGGCGCACCGCCGATTGAGCCGGCGGGGCGATGCTTGCCGCCGCGGATACCCTCGTGTATGTGAACGGCGGAGCCGCCCGCACGGGACCGGACGGGGCGTAGCGCAGGCTGGTAGCGCGGCTGCTTTGGGAGCAGCAGGTCGCTGGTTCGAATCCAGTCGCCCCGACCATCTCGGGCTGCGCGGCAGGGCGCGTCGCGAACGACGGGCGCGGATATCGACGAGGACGGGGATGAGCGCACGCATCTACAAGCCGGCCCGCACGGCCATGCAATCGGGCAAGGCGCAGACCAGGCACTGGCGGCTCGATTTCGATCCCGCGGAGGCGCGCTTCATCGAGCCGCTGATGGGCTGGACCGGATCGACCGACACGCGCAGCCAGTTGCGCCTGGAATTCGACAGCCTGGAAGCCGCCAAGGCCTTCGCCGACAAGCACGGCATCGCCTACGAGATCGAGGAACCGCGGCCGCACCGCATCCGCCGGCAAGCCTATGCCGACAATTTCGGTTACCATCGGCTCAAGTAAGCGCCCTTAGCTCAGTCGGATAGAGCACGTGCCTTCTAAGCACGGGGTCGCTGGTTCGAGTCCAGCAGGGCGCACCATCGCACGGTCGGCCTAAGAGCCGATCAGGATCATTTTAACCCCTGTTGCTATATACTTCGCGCAGATGCCTGAAGCCGCAGGTCTGGCATGGGTGATATCTACAAGCGGCCCTTCGATCTCGATCCCGCGCTGTCGTTCGACAGCCCGCTGTTGTCTTCGCTGCTGGCCTACTG
>DATKQA010000438.1:0-12566 GCA_035523835.1 Candidatus Sulfotelmatobacter sp. | reverse complement strand
CCCACCCAAGGCCAGGAAGCGCACGACGGCGCAGCCGGCCGGCGGCGCCGGCGACATCGGGCAGATCGCCCTGCTCAGGCGGGTGATGGACGAGCGGGTCGGCGTGGTGCGCGACGAGGCCGGCCTGCTTGCGGCGCTCGGCGCCTTCGCCGCCATGGAAACCGCGCTCCCTCCGGGCGCGGGCGGTCTCGCCAACATGCTGCTGGTGGCCAAGCTCGTCGCCACGGCGGCGCTGGAACGCCGGGAAAGCCGCGGCAGCCATTTCCGCAGCGACCATCCCGATGCTGCCAGCGTCTGGCAGCACCGGCAATATCTGACCCTGGCCGCGATGGAACAGATCATCGCCGAGCGGCTTGGCTTCGCGCCGATCCGGCGTCGGGTGCAGGCATGAGCGCCGCTCCCGCGCCGCTGCCGGCGCTCCTGATCGAGCCGCTGGTGCGGGCGGCGCTGGCCGAGGACCTCGGGCGCGCCGGCGACATCACCACCGACAGCGTGATCCCGGCCGAGGCGACCGCGCGCACCGCCATCGCCGCGCGCCAGCCCGGCCGCATCGCCGGCCTGGACCTGGCGTTGGCGGCCTGGCGATTGCTCGATCCCGCCCTGAAGGTGGAGGTCATGCGGCCCGACGGCAGCGACGTCGAACCCGGCGACATCGTCGCCACCGTCTCGGGCCGTGCCCGCGCCATGCTGACCGGCGAGCGGGTGGCGCTCAATTTCCTCTGCCATCTCTCCGGCATCGCCACGGCGACCCGCGCCATCGTCGCGGCGGTGGCGCCGTACAAGTCACGCGTCACCTGCACGCGCAAGACCATGCCCGGCCTGCGCGCCCTGCAGAAATACGCCGTGCGCGCCGGCGGCGGCGTCAACCACCGCTTCGGCCTCGACGACGGCATCCTGATCAAGGACAACCACATCGCCATCGCCGGCGGCATCAGGCCGGCGATAGCGCGGGCGCGAACCAATCTCGGCCATATGGTGAAGATCGAGGTGGAGGTGGACAGCCTCGACCAGCTCGCCGAGGCGCTGACGCTCCGGGTCGAGGCGGTGCTGCTCGACAACATGTCGCCGGAGACCTTGAAGCGGGCGGTCGGCATGATCGACGGTCGCGCCATCGCCGAAGCTTCCGGCCGCATCACCCGCGAGACCGCGCCGGCCATCGCCGCCGCCGGCGTCGACCTCATCTCCGTCGGCTGGCTGACCCACAGCGCGCCGGCCCTCGACCTCGGCCTGGATTTTCGCGAAGGGTGAGCCGGACCCGAGCCCTTGCGGCCTGGCCCGGTCACTGCTCTGCTGCGCCAAAAGCCGGGAGGAGGTGTCGCGATGAAGCTACCGCGCGAGCGGGCCGACTATTCGGCCCTGCCGGACCGGGCGCCGCTCAAACTGCCCGGCGGCGCCCGTCTGGTGGTCTGGAGCATCGTCAACGTCGAGGAATGGGACATCACCCGGCCGATCGCGCGCCAGGTGCTGCCGGCGCCGACCGGCGTCAACCTGGTGCCCGACTTCCCCAACTGGTCGTGGCACGAATACGGCATGCGGGTCGGCTTCTGGCGGTTGAAGGCGGCGCTCGACCGCTTCGGCGTGACGCCGACCCTCTCGGTCAATGCTGCGGTCTGCGAGACCTATCCGCGCGTCGCCGGCGCGGCGCGCGACGCCGGCTGGGAGTTCATGGGTCACAGCTTCGTGCAGGGTCCGATGCATCAGCTCGAGGACCAGCGGGCGGTCATCCGCCGCTCGCTCGACACCATCGAGCGCTTCACCGGCAAGCGCCCGCGCGGCTGGCTGGGGCCGGGGCTGACGCAGACCTACGAGACCTGCGATCTCCTGGCGGCGGCAGGCGTGCAATATATCGGCGACTGGGTCTATGACGATCAGCCGACCGAGATCCGCACCAGCCACGGGCCGCTCTATACGCTGCCCTACACGGTCGAACTGAACGACATCCCGATCATGCTGGTGCAGCACCATCGCTCGGACGAACTGATGCGCCGCGCCATCGACAGTTTCGACCGGCTCTACGCGGAGGGCGAAGCGACGGCACGGGTGATGGCCATCGCCGTGCACCCCTACATCAGCGGCGTGCCACACCGGATCAAGTATTTCGAGGCCATCTACGAATACCTGAAGCGTCACGACAAGGTCTTGTTCTGGAACGGAGAACAGCTTCTCGATTGGTACCTGGCCGAGCGCCGCCGGGGTTGAGCCGCAGCGCATCGGCCTGACACATTTTGCTCGCCTGTGGACACTTTTTGGTCGCTTGAGGCGAACACGCAATCGTCGGAAAAAGGTAGGCGTCCCCATAGCATGTCGGCGCCGCGGCCGACGACAGTAGTAGCGTTCGAGATGGAAACACGACCCGATTCCATATTTTATCTCTGCCAATCGGAACGCATTACCCGCTTGGCCGACCAAATGCCGGACCCGGTCTATCACCGGCAGATGCTCAATATTGCCGAAACCTACAGGCGGCTTGCCGCGCAGCTCGCCGCCCTGCATGTCGGTTTCCGCCGCCTCGGCAGCCGCGAGAAGCCGAACTGAACCGCTAACCGGGACACGCGAAGCTAGCGTTCGAGCCGCGACAGCTTGCGCTCGACGATCATGGCGAACAGGCTGGCGCCGAACGGCAAGGCCTGGTCGTTGAAATCGTAGCCCGGGTTGTGCACCTCGCAACCGCCGGCGCCGTCGCCGTTGCCGATCTGGATATAGGCGCCGGGCCGTTCGTTCAGCATGAAGGAGAAATCCTCCGAGGCCATGACCAGGCCGCCGTTGCGATTGACATTGTCGGCGCCGACCAGCTCGGCGGCAACGTCGGCGATGAAGGCGGTCTCCGCCGCGTCGTTGACCAGCGGCGGGAAGGTGGCGCGGAAATCGACCTCGGCGGTGGCGCCGAAGCCGGCCGCCACGCCGCCCGCGATCTTCTCCATGTTGCGGCCGATGAGCGCCATGGTCTCGTTCGAGAAGGCCCGCGCCGTGCCGCGGATGAAAGCCTGCTGCGGAATGACGTTATAGGCATCGCCGCCGTGGATCTGCGTCACGCTCAACACTGCCGTGTCGAGCGGCCGCACGTTGCGCGCCACGATGCTCTGCAGCGCGGTGGTTACGTAGGCCGCCGTCATCACCGGATCGATGCCCGCTTCGGGGCGCGCGCCGTGCGCGCCCTTGCCGGTGATGGCGATATCGAACAGCGCACCGCCGGCCATCATCGGCCCGGTGCGGATCTGGAATTTGCCGACGGCGAGGCCGGGCCGGTTGTGCATGCCGAAAATGGCGTCGCAGGGAAAGCGCTGGAACAGGCCGTCGTCCACCATCGCCTTGCCGCCGCCGAGGCCTTCCTCTGCCGGCTGGAAGATGAAATGGACGGTGCCGTCGAAATTCCGCGTTTCCGCCAGGTAGCGGGCGGCGCCGAGCAGCATGGTGGTATGGCCGTCGTGCCCGCAGGCATGCATGCGTCCGTCATGGCGCGAGCGATGGGCGAAGTCGTTGGTCTCCTGCAGCGGCAACGCATCCATGTCGGCGCGCAGCCCGACCGAACGGGTCGAATTGCCGCGACGGAGCGTGCCGACCACGCCGGTCTTGCCGATGCCGCGCTGCACTTCGCAGCCGAAGGCGGTGAGCCTCTCCGCCACCAGGTCGGCCGTGCGGTGCTCTTGGAAGCCGAGCTCGGGATGGGCGTGAATATCCCGGCGCCAGGTGGAGAGATCGTCGTGGAACTGCTTGATTCGGTCGAGATGCGACATGGCAGACCTGTTATCCGGTTGCGGCCCGGCTAGTGTCGCCGACATCGGGCGGCCTGACAATCGGCACCGCCAAGGCGCGCCCGGCCTAGCCAAGCGCCGCCGCTTCGGCCAAACTGGGCCACTGACCGGAAACATCGCGCGGCCGAAAAGAAGAGAAGAACGGGGAGGTCCGAATGCGGGCAACGTGCAGCGAAGAGGCACCACTCGCGACGCCGCGCCGGGCGGGGCGGCCGCCATCGAGGGCCGAAACCAGCCGATCCCAGCGCTGAACGAAGCCGCGGCGAACCGCGCCGGCCCATGGACCTGTCCTACGATCTGCTGACCAACGCCATCGTTGCCGGCGTGCTGCTCGGCGGCTTCTATGCCGCGGTGACCATCGGCATTTCCATCGCCTTCGGCATGCTCGACATCGTCAATATCGCACATCCCGCCTTCGTCATCCTCGGCTCCTACATCGCCTATCTCCTGAACACGACGCTCGGCCTCGACCCGATCCTCGGCGGCCTGGCGATGCTGCCGGTCTTCTATGCCCTCGGGGCGCTGGTCTACGAGGTCTACTACCTCGCCTTCGAGCGGCGCGGGCAGGAATCGCTGCGCGGCCTGGCGTTCTTCTTCGGCCTGCTGTTCATCACCGAGGTCGCGCTGGTGCTGGTCTTCGGCGTCGACTATCGCTTCGTCGAAGCCCCCTATATCGGTCCGAGCCTGCATCTCGGCTTCGTCGGCGTGCCGCTGCGCATGCTGGTGCCCTGCGTGACCGCCCTGCTGATGTTCGGCGCGCTGCAGCTCTTCCTGTCGCGCACCTTCGTCGGGCGCGCCATCAAGGCGGTGTCGCAGAACGCCCTGGCGCTGCAATTGATGGCGGCCAATCCGCGGCGCATCAAGCGCACCGCCTTCGCCATCTCCATCGCCACCACGGCCATCGCCGGCGCGCTCCTCATCATCATCCAGCCGGTCGAACCCTCGGTCGGCCGCGACTATATCGGCCGGGTCTTCGCCATCTGCGTGCTCGGCGGCATGGGCAGCCTGCCCGGCACGCTGCTCGGCGCCATGCTGCTCGGCATCGTCGAGAACCTCACCGCCACCTTCTACGGCCCGTCCTGGTCGCCGGCGATCGCCTTCGGCGCGCTCCTGCTGACGCTGGCGCTGAGGCCGGCGGGCATCCTGGGTCGCTGACCGTGTCGAACCGCCTGTTCCTGCCCGCGGCGCTGGCCTTCGGCCTGATCCTGTTCGGCGCCTGCCGCGCCGTGCACAACGACTATGTCTTCTTCGCCGGCTATGTCGTGCTGCAATACGTCGTCCTCGCCACCGCCTGGAACCTGCTCGGCGGCTACACCGGCTACGTCAATTTCGGCACGGCGGCGTTTTTCGCGCTCGGCGCCTATAGCACCGTGGTGCTGCACAAGCTGTTCCCGCTGCCGATTCCGGCGCTGATGCTGGTCGGCGGGCTGGTTTCCGGCATCGTCGGTCTCGGCATGGGCTATCTCACGCTCAGGCTGCGCGGCGTGTTCTTCTCCATCGCCACCCTGGCGCTGGCCGTCGTGGCGCAGACCCTGATCACCAACTGGGACTTCGTCGGCGGCTCGCGCGGCGTCTATATCGTGCGCCCGAACGAGACGCCGATCCTCGGCAGCTATGTCCAGTACCTGTTCCTGGCGATGCTGGTGCTGGCGGTCATCGCCGTGGCGACGGCGCGCGCCATCGAACGCTCGCGGCTGGGCTACGGCTTCGCCGCCATCCGCGACGACGAGCTGGCGGCGGAAGCCTCCGGCGTGCCGACGCTGCGCCTGAAGCTGGTGGCCACGACCTTGAGCGGCGCCTTCATGGGCATGGCCGGCGCGCCGCTGCCCTATTACGTCACCTACCTCGACCCGGCATCCGGCTTCAGCCTGGCCTATGCCGTGAACGCCATCGCCATGCCGCTGATCGGCGGCACGGCCAACTGGGTCGGCCCGCTGGTCGGCGCCGTCTTCCTCGGTACCGCGCAGCAGATCGCCACGGTCACCATTGAATCGGCGCTCAATCTGCTGATCGTCGGCCTGTTGCTGGTGGGCTTCGTCATCGTCGCACCGAACGGCATCGTCGGCCTGGTGCATGGCCGGGCCAGAGGGCGGAGTTCCTGATGGCGCCGCCGCTGCTCCAGGTTGCGGACCTCGGCAAGCGCTTCGGCGGTTTCGTCGCGCTCGAGGCGATCAACCTGACCGTCGAGGCCGGCGAGCGCGTCGGCCTCATCGGCCCGAACGGCTCCGGCAAGAGCACGCTGGTCAACTGCCTCTGCGGGGCCCTGGCGAACGACAGCGGCACGGTGCATTTCGACGGCCGGGCGGTCGACGGCATGGCGGCGCATCGGCGCACACGGCTCGGCATGGCGCGGAGCTTCCAGTTGCCGCGGCCGTTCGCCGGCCTCACGGTCGCCGGCAACCTGCGCGTGCCGCTGCTCTATACCGCCGCGCACCGCGGCGGCGCCCGGCTGTCGGCGGTGGCGATCGAGGTGCGCTGCGCCGAGCTCCTGCAGCTCGTCGGGCTGGAGGACAAAGCCGGGCGGCGGCCCGGCGACCTGACGCAGGTGGAGATGCGCAAGCTCGAACTCGCCCGCGCCATGGCGGCGACGCCGAAGCTGCTCATCGCCGACGAGGCCATGGCCGGACTGTCGCATGTGGAGGTCGACGATATCCTGGCCCTCCTGCTCCGCCTGAATGACCAGGGTATCACCATCATCCTCATCGAGCACATCATGCGCGCGGTGATGGGTTTCTCCGAGCGGCTCGTGGTCCTGGTGGCCGGCCGCAAGATCGCCGACGGCACGCCGCAGGAGGTGATCCGCCACCCGGAAGTGGAGCGTGCCTACCTTGGCGAGTAGTCTTTCCATCCGTAGCGTCGATGCCGCCTATGGCGCGGTGCGCGTGCTCGAGGCGGTGACGCTTAATGTCGGCGCCGGCGAGACGGTGGCGCTGCTCGGCACCAACGGCAACGGCAAGAGCACGCTCATCAAATGCATCATGGGCATGCTGCGCCCGGCGCGCGGCAGCATCGTCGCCGACCTGGACGGTAGAGAGGTCGACCTGATCGGCCGCTCGACCGACGAGATCGTCGACCTCGGCATTGCCCTGGTGCCGGAAGGGCGGCAGTTGTTCCCCAAGCTGACGGTGGAGGAAAACCTGCACCTCGGCGCCTTCCGCGGCGCCGCGCGCGCGCGCATGGCGCGCAGCCTGGACGAATGCTTCGAGATGTTTCCGCGCCTGCGCGAGCGGCGCGCGCAGATGGCCGGCAGCATGAGCGGCGGCGAGCAGCAGATGCTGGCGCTGGCCCGCGCGCTGATGTCGGCGCCGCGCATCCTGCTGATCGACGAACCCTCGGTCGGCCTGGCGCCGCTCCTGGTCAGCCGCACCGTCGAGAAGATCAAGGAGCTCAAGGACCGCTATCAGCTAACCGTGCTGATGGCGGAGCAGAATTTCAATCAGGCCATCCGCATCGCCGATCGCGGCTACGTCATCGTGCACGGCAAGATAGCCTTCGAGGGGCGCACCACAGACGAGCTCAACAACAACGACCTGATCAAGAAATTCTATCTCGGCCTGTAAAGCCCGAGATCAGCACCTCTCACTGCCGATAGGGATAGACGATGTTGCCCGACTTGTATTCGGCCGGGGCCAGCACCGTCTGCGTGCCCATGGTGCGGAACTGTTCGAGATCGTTGCCCTTGATGTCGTGGAACTGCACCAGGATGACGCGGCCGTCTTCCCACTCGCCCGACTTGCCGAACTTGATGTTGCCGAGCACCGTCTTGAAGGTGTTGGCGTGCATGTAGGCGGCAAGCTTTCCCTGGTCGAGACTTTTGGTCGCCTCGACCGCCTGGCCGAGCACCTGGAGATCGGCATAGGCCCAGGGCGCTATGTAGTAGCCGAGCGCGTCGACACCCTCGCCGGCAGCCTTGGCTTGATACTTCTTCAGGACGTCGAGCACCCCTGGGAACTGCATATTCGGCACCGGTTCCCAGAAGTCATAGTTGACGATGCCGTTCAATAGCGGACCCATCTTGGTCTTGGTCGCGGTGCTCTGCAGCCCGACCATGCCGCCGCCGAACATCTTGGTCTTCAGGCCGACCTCGTTGGCGGCGTTTATCATGCCGACCGAGTCCAGCGGGTAGGAGCCGACGAAGACCAGATCGGGATTGGTCGCCTGGATCGCCCGCACGACCGGCGTGAAGTCGGTCGTCGACGGTGGATAGGTCTTGTCATAGACGATCTTCAGCCCGGCGGCCTTGGCATTGTCGCGCGCGCCGTCGGCGGCATTGCGCGAGAATTCCGCGTCCGCGGCGACGATCGCCACGGTTTTCGGCTTCGGGTTCTGTGCCATGGCCACGGTGAAGAATTCCTTGGAGAAGGCAAGCTTCGGATCGGGGCCGCTCGGCGCCATGGAAAAATAGCGGGAATAGTTGAACTGCGAATTCACCGCGAGGCCGAACAGGCCGATAAAGGTGACATTGTGCTGGATGACGACCGGCATGGCCGGCGCCAGCATGTTGGTGGCATAGCCGCCGACCACCAGGTCGACCTTGTCGACGTCGAGGAGCTTGGTATAGAGGCCGGGCACGGTCGAGGGATTGCTCTGGTCGTCGTAGTAGATGAGCTTCACCGGCCGGCCGAGCAATCCGCCCTTGGCGTTGACGTCCTCGGCCCAGATCTGCATGGCGAGCAGCGCCGATTTGCCGTTGGCGGCGAGCGGGCCGGTCTGCGCCATGCCGAAACCGATCTTGATCGGCTCCGCCGCCTGGGTCGCGGTCCCGGCGAAGAACAACAATGCCGCCGCGATGACGCCGGCGGCCCGGTGCGAAATACGACCGATGAGCACTTGCAGCATGTTCCCTCCCCCGACTCTCGATTTTTTCAAATGGTAAGCCCGTTACCCCAGGCTGCGCCAGAAAAGATTGCGGCGGCGGGCGGCGCGGCAGCCGTCGGTCGCAAAGCCCCCGCCCTGCCGCTCACGAGACGCGCGGCATCACCTGGGTCCAGAATTTCTCGATCGACTTCATGAGCACCGGATGCGGCACCAGGCCGTTGTAGGTGTAGCAGAACACCCAGTCGACCGGCAGGCGCCTGCGGATCTTCTCCAGGCTGCGCGTCACCGTATCGACGGTGCCGACCAGTGCCAGGCCCTGCTGGACCGTCTCTTCCGCGCTCGGCCCGCGGCCGGTGACCGGGTCGATCACGCCCTTGCGGAAGCCGAAGGGCACGAACCAGGCATTGCCGGAGAAAACGCCGGAATCCTGCCACAGCGCGATCGCCTCGGCATCCGTGTCGGCGATGATGACGTCGCGCAGGATGCCCATGCCCTGGCCGCGCGGCCGGCCGGAGACGCTGGCATAGATGTTGAAGAGGTTGTCCTCGTAGGCCGGCAGCATCGGCGGCAGGATGGCGGTGACGCCTTCCTTGGCGCACCAGCGGATGCTGTTCTCCGAGCTGGCGAAGGGCTGGAAGACCGGCGGGTGCGGCTTTTGCACCGGTTTCGGCACCACGCCAACCTGCTTCAGGATGCCGCCTTCGACGCCGGCGCCCCAGTTCAAAGTAGCCTCGATCTCCCACGGCGTCTCGCCGGCCGGGATGCGCCAATACTTGCCCTGGTAGTCGAGCATCGGCTCGGTCCAGGCCTTCTTGATGATGCGGAAGCTCTCCTCGAAGGCGGCGCGGTTGGCGGCGTCGATCTCGTCGTGCTGATGCGGCAGGGCGCCGTGAATGCCGTGCATCTGCTGCGCCATGACATCGACCCAGCGCCGCTGATAGCCGCGGGCAAAGCCGGCGCAGGCGCGCCCGCCGGTCATGTGATCGAGCATGGCGATGTCCTCGGCGACGCGGATCGGGTTCGCGGCCGGCAGCACGATGCCGAGTTGGCCGACCCGGATGCGCTTGGTCTGCATAGCGAAATAGAGGTCGAGCAGCACCGGGTTGTTGGACAGTTCGAAGCCTTCGATATGGAAGTGATGCTCGGTGAAGCTGACGGAATCGTAGCCGAGATCGTCGGCGAGCCGCACCTGCTCGGAAACCTCGCGCAGCATCTGCTGATAGAGATCGGCCCGCAGGCCGGCCATGCCGGCCTCGATCTGCTGGCGGTTGCCGACGGTCGGCAGATAGAACAGGGATGCCTTCACCGATTTTCCTCCACTGACGGCGCGCCCGTTTGGCCGGGCGTCGCGACCGGCGGCATCTTGGCAAACACGCCGCCGTCTGTACATGGCACCCGTTCGGCACGACATGAAGATTGGTCACTACCAACGTGGGGCCGCCGATGCCGGCCGAACATCCGGCCGATATTTATGCGGCTTTTATGTTGCCGCGATTTTTTCCGCTCGATCCTTTACGGGCTTCGGCCCTAAGACGTTCGTCGCAACCATGAGACGGCCGGCTCGGGCCCGCCGACGTGAGCGAGGACCTATGCTCGATATCGGAATGCTGCTGGCCGGGACGATCGCCTTTGCGCTGTTTCTCGGCTACGTCGCGCTCTGCGACCGGATGTGAGGCTGCCATGCTGTTCGACTATCTGCTGGGCGGCGGCGTGTCGCTCGCCATCCTGATCTACCTGGTCTACGCGCTGATGCGCCCGGAAAGGTTCTAAGGAGCCGCCATGACCGCCAACGGACTGCTGCAGATCGCCGTCTTCTCGGCGATCATCGCCGCGATCGCGGTGCCTTTCGGCATCTACATGGCGCGCGTCTTCACCGGCGAGCGCAGCTTCCTCTCGCCCGTGCTCGGACCGATCGAGCGCGCCTTCTATCGGATTTCCGGCGTCGACGAGAAGCGCGAGCAGCACTGGCTGACCTATGCCTATGCGGTGCTGCTCTTCAATCTCGCCGGCTTCCTGCTGCTCTACGCGATGCTGAGGCTGCAATATTATCTGCCGTTCAATCCGCAGGGCATGGCCGGCATGGCGCCGGACCTGGCGCTGAACACGGCGATCAGCTTCACCACCAACACCAACTGGCAGAACTACGGCGGCGAAAGCACGCTCGGCTACTTCACGCAGATGGCCGGCCTCACCGTGCACAATTTCGTCTCGGCGGCGACCGGCATCGCCATCGCCATTGCGCTGATCCGCGGCTTCATCCGCCGCTCGGCACAGACAATCGGCAACTTCTGGGTCGATCTCACCCGCTGCACCCTCTATATCCTGCTGCCGATCTCGATCGTGCTGACGCTCGTCCTCGTCTGGCAGGGCATGCCGCAGAACCTCGGCGGCTATGTCGATGCCACGACGCTCGAAGGCGCCAAGCAGACCATTGCGCAAGGTCCGGTTGCCTCGCAGGTCGTGATCAAGACGCTTGGCACCAACGGCGGCGGCTTCTTCAACGCCAACGCGGCGCACCCTTACGAGAACCCGACGCCGCTCACCAACCTCCTGACCGTGCTCATGGAGTTCGCCATCGGTGCTGGCCTGACCATGACCTTCGGCCGCATGGTCGGCAACATGCGGCAGGGCTGGGCGCTCTTCGGCGTCATGGGCATCCTGTTCCTGGTCGGCGCGCTCGTCTGCTACAACGCCGAGAGCCGGGGCAACCCGGCCTTCGCCGCGCTCGGCATCGACCAGGCAGCAAGCACGACCCAGGCCGGCGGCAACATGGAAGGCAAGGAGGTGCGCTTTGGCATCGCCAATTCCGCCCTCTTCGCCACCACCACGACCGACACCTCGGACGGCGCGGTGAACGCCATGCACGACAGCTTCACCCCGATCGGCGGGCTCGTGCCCATCGTCAACATGCAGCTCGGCGAAGTCATCTTCGGTGGCGTCGGCTGCGGTCTCTATGGCATGCTGCTCTTCGCCATCCTCGCGGTCTTCATCGCCGGCCTGATGGTCGGGCGCACGCCGGAATATCTCGGCAAGAAGATCGAATCGCGCGAGGTCAAGATGGCGATGCTGGCGCTCCTCGCCGTGCCGCTCTCCGCGCTCGGCTTCGCCGCCGTCGCCAGCGTCGTGCCGGCCGGCCTGGCGGGCATTGCCAACAACGGTCCGCACGGCTTCAGCGAGATCCTCTATGCCTATGCCTCGCAGACCGCCAACAACGGCAGCGCTTTCGCCGGCCTCTCGGGCAATACGCCCTTCTACAATCTGACCGGCGCGCTCGCCATGATGATCGGGCGCTTCGCCATCATCGTGCCCGTACTCGCCATCGCCGGATCGCTGGCCGCGAAGAAGCTGGTGCCCGCCTCGGCCGGCACCTTCCCGACCGACAACGGGCTTTTCGTCGCGCTCGTCATCGGCGTGATCATCATCACCGGGGGCCTCATCTACTTCCCGGCCGATTCGCTCGGGCCCGTGGTCGAGCACCTGCAGATGCAGTCAGGCTCGCTCTATTGAGGACAATGGCATGAACGACAAGCCGATACCCGCCTCGGAATCCTTCGCCGAGAGCCTGGTGCATCGCAAGCGCGGCGTCGCCGGCATTTCGCCGGAAATCCTGACGGCCGCCGCGGTCGAAGCCTTCCGCAAGCTCAATCCGCGCACGCTCATGCGCAACCCGGTGATGTTCGTGGTCGAGGTGGTCTCGGCGCTCACCACCGTCCTGGTCGTGCGCGACCTGGTCGCCGGCCAGAGCGTGCTGTTCTCGGCCCAGATCGCTTTCTGGCTGTGGTTCACGGTGATTTTCGCCAATTTCGCCGAGGCCGTCGCGGAGGGCCGCGGCAAGGCGCAGGCCGAGAATCTGCGGCGCACGCGCACCCAGACCCAGGCCAAGCGGCTCGGCAAGGCGGAGGGGCGGAATTTTGAACTGGTGTCGGCGCTGAGCCTGAAGGCCGGCGACCTGGTCCTGGTCGAGGCGGGCGACACCATCCCCAGCGACGGCGACGT
>DATKQA010000437.1:0-8607 GCA_035523835.1 Candidatus Sulfotelmatobacter sp. | reverse complement strand
GCGGTGTTCGCCGATCATGGTTCCTCGCCCGGTAAATTTCAAATGGCGCCGCCTCGCGGCTGCGGCAGAATGCGGCCATGAGCGAGACCACGACATCGACCTTGCGTGCCTGGGCCGCGGCAGAGCGCATGCATCACCGCTACCTGATCGGCCTCATCCTGCATCTGGTGCTGAAGCGCGGCGAGGCGACCGCGGTCGAGGCGGTGTTCCGCCTGTTCCGCACCCAGCACGAGGAGAAGTTCCTGCCGGCGATCAAATCGCTCGGGCTGGAGGGCTTGCCGCCGGCGGTCGCCGCGGCGCGCTACATCTATCTCTCCAACCTCTCCGGCGGCGTGAAGGTCCAGTACATGCCGGAGTCCGACCGCAAATGCTGGGTGCGCTACCCGCCGCCGCGCTGGATCTGGGACGGCGCCGCGATCGGCGGCGTGCCGACCTCGGTCGCGCTTGCCATGCCGCGCGGCTTTCACGCCCATTGCGGCGTCAGCCTCGGCAATCTTCGCCTCGGCTTCGTCTGCACCAAGATCACCACCGACGGCGAACCCGGCCTGGAGGGCTATTTTTACGAGCACGACCGCGAGCTGGCGCCGGAGGAGCGGCTGCGGCGCGATTCCAGCGAGCATGCGCCCGACTTCGATCCCGGCCTGGCGCCGAAACTGCCCTGGACCACGCCCGAGCGGATCGCCAAGGCGAAGCGGAATTATGCGCTGCAATACATCCGCACCTTCCTGCCGGTGCTCTGCGGCCTGCTCGGCGATGCCGAAGCGGCGGCGCTGGCACGTCATGTCGGCCGCCTCATCGGCCTGCAGCACCAGGAGGAAACCGCGGCCATGCTCGGGTTCGGCGGCACCGGCGCGGCCAATTTCGCCGCCTATCTCGCCGCCATGCTGCACGGCTCCGGCGACGAGGCGGATTGGCAGGGCGATGCGGCGGAGGCCCGCGTCACCGCCGCAGGCTGGCGCCTGATGGAGGGCAAGCCGGCGGTATCGCCTGCCGCCTTCGACGCCTGGAACGGGCTTTGGGAGGGGGCCGCCGCCGCGGCCGACCGCCACCTCGCGCTGAGCCTGGAACAGCGCCGCGACCGCGGCGACGCGGCCTGGGTCTGGCGCGTCCGCGGCGCCTAATTTCCAAGGCGGACCGGCAGGGCGCGGAAGCCGCGCAGGAAGTTGGAATAGATGCGCGTCGGCGGGCCGACGACCTCGATCGCCAGGCCGCGCCGCAGAATCTCCTCCCACAGGATGCGGAGCTGCAGGTCGGCCAGCCGGTCGCCGACGCAGCGATGCACGCCGGCGCCGTAAGACAGGTGCTGGCGCGGCCTGGCGCGGTCGACGATGAAGCTGTCCGCATTCTCGATCGCGCTGTCGTCGCGGTTGCCGGACACGTACCACATGACCACCTTGTCGCCCTTGCGGATGCGCTTGCCGCCGACGACGGCATCCTCCCGCGCCGTGCGCCGCATGTGGATGACCGGCGTCTGGTAGCGGATGGTCTCGGCGACCAGGCTCGGCACCAGCGCCGGATGGTCGCGCAGCTTGCGCCATTCCGCCGGATTTTCATGCAGCGCCAGCAGGCCGCCGGTCATGGTGTTGCGGGTGGTGTCGTTGCCGCCGACGATCAGCAGCGAGAGCGTGCCGACGAATTCCTGCGGCGTCATGTGCCGCGTCTCCTCGCCGTGCGCCAGCATGGAGATCAGGTCGAAGCTCGGCGCCGCATTGACGCGCTGGTTCCATAGCTCGGCGAAACAGGCGGCCATGCGGCCGAACTCGGCATAGCGTTCGTCCTCGGAGCGGATCGGCGCGTCCGGCGCCTTGACATTGGCGGTCGCCACATCGGACCAGTAGGTCAGCTTGCGCCGATCATCCCAGGGAAAGTCGAAAAGCGTCGCCAGCATCATGGTGGTCAGCTCGATCGACACCCGCTCGACCCAGTCGAAAGTCTCGCCGCGCGGCAGGCCGTCGAGCACGGCGGCGGTGCGCTGGCGGATCGTCGCTTCCATCTTGGCCAGGTTGCCCGGCCCGACGATCGGCGCGACGGTGCGCCGGCGCGCGCTATGCTCCGGCGGGTCCATGCGGATGAAGCTGGCGAACTCGCCGGGGCGCGCCAGTTCGGCGATCTGGATGCCGCCGAGGTCCTGGGCCGAGGAGAAGACCGCGTGATTCAGCTCGACATCCATGATGTCGGCATAGCGGGTGATCGACCAATAGGGGCCGTAGGGGCTCTCCGGGCAGAAATGGACCGGATCCTCCCGGCGCAGGCGGGCGAACAGCGGTTGCCAGGTATCGTCCTGGTAGAGCCGGGGGTCGCTGACGTCGATGCGTTCCAGCGGGATATCGTCGCGCGCGGGCGAGGCCGCGCCGCGCGAGCTCACGGACATGCGCTTCCCTCCATGCGGCGGTTGTTTTGGCATCTTCCTTTGCCGACAAACCCTGTCGCGCGGCCGCGCGACCAGCAGACCACAGTTCCGCCGCCCTTCCAAGCCGGAGGGGAGGTGCGCGCGGCGCTCATGGCCCGTCGCAAAAATGACCATTGCCCCGGTGCGGCGCCGGTGTGACCCTGAAGCCAGTACGAGGCAGCGCGCAATCGGACAAGGGAGGACAAAATGGAATGCGGACTCTTCACCATGCCGTCGCACCCGCCGGAGCGGAGCCTGTTCGACGGCCAGCAGTGGGACCTTCAGGTGCTGCGCTGGGCCGACGAGCTCGGCTTCAAGGAAGCCTGGATCGGCGAGCATCACACGGCACCCTGGGAACCCAACCCGACGCCCGACCTGCTGGTCGCCCAGGCCTTGATGCAGACCCGGCAGATCCGCATCGGACCCGGCGGATTCCTGCTGCCCTACCATCATCCGGCGGAGCTCGCCAACCGCGTCGCCATGCTCGATCACCTGGCCCAGGGCCGGCTCAACTTCGGCGTCGCGGCGAGCGGGCTGCCGACCGACTGGAACATGTTCAATGTCGACGGCATGTCGGGCGTCAACCGCGACATGACCCGCGAATCCCTCGACATCATCCTGAAACTCTGGAGCAGCAACGAGCCGTTCCACTATGACGGCAAGTTCTGGAAGGTGGACCAACCGGCCGAGATGCTCGGCGTGCTCCGGCCGCACATCAAGCCGTTCCAGAAGCCGCACCCGCCGATCGGCGTGGCCGGACTGAGCAAGAACTCGGACACGTTGAAGCTCGCCGGCGAGCGCGGCTTCATCCCCATGAGCCTCAACCTCAACCCGGCCTACGTCGGCAGCCACTGGGATTCGGTCGAGGTCGGCGCGCGCAAGAGCGGGCGCAACCCGAGCCGCGCGGAATGGCGCATGGTGCGCGAGATCTTCGTCGCCGACACCGACGAAGAGGCGTTCCGGCTGTCGGTCGGCGGCATGATGGGCCGCATGTATCGCCAGTATTTCCTGCCGCTGCTCGGCGCCTTCGGCTTCCTCGAGTTCCTCAAGCACTCGCCCGAGGTGGCCGATTCCGACGTCACGCCGGAATATTGCGGCCAGCACAACTGGCTGGTCGGCTCGCCGAAGACGGTGGTCGAGAAGCTCGAGCGCATCTACCACGAGCTCGGCGGGTTCGGCTGCCTGCTCGTCTTCTGCTTCGACTATTCCGACAATCCCCGGGCCTGGCAGCACTCCATGGAGCTGATCGCCAAGGAAGTGATGCCGAAAGTGCAGCACCTGAAGCCGCAGCCGGCGCGGGCGGTGGCCTGAGCGGCAGGCCGCGAGCGAACTTGTCCGCGGGCATGCGATTGCCTTGAGAATGCCGGGCCGGCGTCCCGCCCGAGGGACCGGCCCGGTTTTCCGGTTTCATTGCTGCGGTGTCGGTGTAGCCGAATTCGCCCTACTCGAATTCCGGATCCTTCCACCAGGGATAGAAGTCCGGCATGTCCTTCGATGGACCGAGCGTGAACTTCGGCGGCCGCTTCTCCAGGAACGAGGCGACGCCTTCATGACCGTCGGCGCTGCGGCCCATGGCCGGCACGCCGCGGGAATCGATCTTGTGCGCTGCCATCGGGTGGTCGGCGCCCAGCATGCGCCACATCAACTGCCGGGAAAGTGCGGTGGAGACCGCCGAGGTATTCTCGGCGATCTCGCGGGCGATGGCTTGCGCGGTCGGCAGGAGCTGATCCGGCGGCACCACCTTGCTGACCAGGCGGCCGGCGAGCGCCTCCTCGGCCGAGAAGACGCGGCCGGAATAAACCCACTCCAGCGCCTGGGCGATGCCGACGACGCGCGGCAGGAACCAGCCGGAGCAGGCTTCCGGCATGATGCCGCGGCGATTGAAGACGAAGCCGAAGCGCGCCTCGGTGGAAGCGATGCGGATGTCCATCGGCAGTTGCATGGTGACGCCGACGCCGACCGCCGGGCCGTTCACCGCGGCGATGACCGGCTTCTTGCATTCGAAGATGCGCAGCGACAGCAGGCCGCCGCCGTCGCGCCAGCGGCTTTCGCCGGGCCGCACGCCGCGCGCCTCGCGATCGAAGGTGCCCGGCCCGGCGGAAAGATCGGCACCGGCGCAGAAGCCGCGCCCGGCGCCGGTGATGATGATGGCGCGGATAGCGTCGTCGGCGTCGGCGCGGTCGAAGGCGTCGGCGAGCTCCTGCCGCATCTTCTCGGTGAATGCGTTGAGCTTCTCCGGCCGGTTCAAGGTGATGGTGAGTACGCGTTTGTCGACGGCGAAGATGATCTGTTCGTAGGCCACGGCCGCTCCTCTTGCCAAGCTCGGATGATGCGTTGAAGTCTGACCGCTGGCGCGGCGCGCGGCAAAGGGCAATTTTACTGCACGCACGCGATCACGCTCTGGACTCGCGCGCGGCTTTGGCTACAGTGGCGGCAATGCACGAAAACGATGCAGCGGAGGATGCTATGCTTTCCATCGTCGCGACCATCAAGGTGAAGGCCGGGTCGGAGCAGGATTTCGAGGCGGTGGCAAAGGAGCTTGTTGCCAAGGTCAATGCCAACGAACCCGGCTGCAAGCTCTACACGTTGAGCCGCAGCGAGCAGCCGCAAACCTATGTCTTCATGGAGCGCTACGTCGACAAGGCGGCGACGGAACTGCATCGCGGCACCGACTATTTCAAGGACCTCGGCCGCAAGATGGGCGCCTTCATGGATGGGCCGCCGGTGGTGCAGCGCATGGTCGAGGTCTGAGCGCCGGCGCCGCGGCGCGCCGGCCGATCGCGGGGATGTGGGCCGCCGCCCAGGGCAAAACGGGGGAGAGCAAGGTGAACGGCGCCGTCAAATCCCTGTCGCGCATCCGCACCGTGCCATCGTATCAGGAGGTGTTCAACGTCATCGAGGCGGAAATCCTGGCGCGGCGGCTGCAGCCGGGCGACCTGATTCCGACCGAAACCGAGCTTGCCGAGACCCTCGGCGTGAACCGCTCGACGGTGCGCGAGGGCATCCGGCTCCTGGAGCAGACCGGGCTGGTGCGGCGCGAGGCCGGCCGCCGTCTCTATGTCTCCATTCCGAAGCACGTCGAGCTTGCCGAGCGCATGAGCCGCGCGATGGCGCTGCAGCAGATCAGCTTCCGCGAATATTGGGAGGTGCAGATGGTGCTCGAGCCGCTTTCGGCCAGCCTCGCCGCCAGCCGCATCGGCGCCGCCACCCTGGCGGCGCTGGAGGCCAATGTGCTGGCGACCGAAGCGGCGCAACGCGCCGGCGAGACGCTGGTGGAATTGGACGTGGAATTCCATGCTTTGATTGCCGAAGCGGGGGGCAACCGCGCCCTGACCCTGGCGCGCGAGCCGATCGGTCTCCTGGTCTATCCGACGGTGGCGCCGATGATGCGGCGGCTGAAGCAGGCGGGACCGCGCCTCGCCGCGGCGCATCGCGCCATTTTCGCCGCCATCCGCGACCGCGACGGCGAGACCGCCGAAACCTGGATGCGCCGGCATATCGTCGATTTCCGCCGTGGCTACGAACTGGCGAGCCTCGACATGGAAAAGCCGGTCGATTTGCTGACGCCCTGATTGAACAGTTGATGAGCGCAAAATTTGTGGTTGATTGACAGTCCGGCGGCAAGTCCATAGCTTGTTGTCCGACAATTGGACAAACCCCGTCGGCATCGCAAGAGGCGCGGCGGGCAATGAAAAATGGGGAGGACGATCGCCATGGCGGTTAACGCATCGGCTGTCGATCCCGGCGGCTCGTCCGGCGGGCTGCTGGCGCAACTCCTGCGAAAGCCGTCGCAGGAACAGATCGTTCTGCTCATCACCATCGTACTGCTCATCGTCTTCAGCCTGACGCTGCCGGGCTTTTCCAAGCTCGGCAATCTGCTCAATCTGGTCCGCAGCATCTCCATCCTCGGCATCCTCGGTCTCGGCATGGGGCTGATCGTCATCAGCCGCGGCATCGACCTGAGCGAGGTCGCCATCATGGCGGGCGCCTGGTCGGTGGCCCTGATCGAGATCCAGCGCGGCATGCCGACCTTCTGGGCCGCGGTGCTGGCGCTGGTGCTCGCCGTGCTGACCGGCGCGGCCAACGGCGTGATGGTGGCTTTCGTCGAGGCACCGGCGCTGTTCGTCACCCTGGCGGCGCTTTCGGTGATCTACGGCGCCGCCTTCTGGTTCGCGCCCTCCTGGGTGGTCTATGCGCCAAAACCCGCGGATGCGCCCTACCTGACCTACCTTGGCCACAACCATCTGTTCGGCGTGCCGGTGCCGATCTTCGTCTTCGCACTTGCCGCCATTGGCGTGCATCTTTTTTTGTCACGCACCTCGACCGGCCGCTTCATCTATTCCCAGGGCGACAATCCCGAGGCGGCGCGGCTCGCCGGCATCGCCATCCGGCCGATGATCGTGCTGGAATATGTCATGGTGGCGGTCCTCGGCTGGCTCGCCGGCCTGGTCTGGATCGGCACCACCGGCAGCATGCAGATGGGCATCGTGCTCGGCACTTATATTTTCGACGTCATTCTCGTCGTGGTGCTCGGCGGCATCAGCCTGATCGGCGGCCGCGGCAGCGTGTTCAGCGTCGTCGTCGGCTGCGCGCTGATCGGCACCCTGTTCAATGCCTTCACCATCATGGACATCAACAGCGAGGTGCAGAACATCATCAAGGGAGTGGTGCTGCTCGCCGCCATCATCCTGGACAACTGGCTGCACCCGCGAGACGAGGAGACCGCGCGACAGGGCGATTGAAGTCCCCTGCGGCAGTTGGCTGTGAACGAACATTAAACAAGGGGAGGAAAGACACCATGCTGCATCGTTGGTTTTTGACAAAGGCGGCCTTGGCGCTGGCCGGGGTCGTGCTGATGGCGGGAGCGCCGCTCGTCGCGGCGGCGCAGGACGAAGGTACCAAGACGGCGCGCGAATTGCGTGCCGACTACGACAAGGACATCAAGGGCAAGACCATCGCCTTCCTGCCGATCGCGCTCGGCGTGCCGCTGCAGGACGAATGGAATCGCGTCATGAAGGAAGAAGCCGCGTGGCGCGGCATGAAATACGTCGTGCGCGATCCCAACAACAACCCGACGGCCATGCAGCAGGCGCTCACCGCGCTGGTGAACGACAAGCCGGACGTGCTGATCGTGCAGAACCCGAGCGTCACCCTTCTGATGAAGGAGCTGAAGCGGGCCGAGTCCCAGGGCACGCATGTCATCCAGATCAACATGTCCTCGAACTACAAGTCGGATGCCTTCGTCGGCGCCGACTGGGTCGAGGTCGGCCGCATGATCGCCGAGGACGTGGTCAAGCAGTGCGGCACCGGCAGCGGCAAGTCGGGCAAGGTGCAGATCGTGCAGGGCGAACTCGCCGCCGCGGCGAGCGTCGACCAGATCGCCGGCATCATGCAGGTGTTCGACAAGGACAAGGCGATCAAGGTCGTCTCCAACCAGGCCGCAGCCTGGGACGCCAACAACGCCTTGAACATCACCGCGACGGTGATTCAGCAGAACCCCGACCTCTGCGCCAGCGTCGGCTTCTGGGGCATCATGGAGTCGGGCGCCGCGCAGGCGATCCGCAACGCCGGCAAGATCGACCAGGTCAAGGTCTATGCCTCGGGTGAAGGATCGCAGCTTGACTGCGATCAGATCAATCAGGGCAACTTCTACAAGTTCCTGAGCTACACCGCGACCGAGCAGGGCCATGAGTTGATCGACACCGCCGTCGAACTGCTGGAAAGCGGCGAGAAGCCCGGCACGAAGCATCTGGAGCTCTATACGCGCCCGATCTGGCTCACCAAGGCCAATGCCAACGGCGCCAATTGCTTCGCCTTGCCCAAGTCGGGGGCGACCTCGCCGGTGCCGATGCCGGCGGCGAGCGGCGCCAAGAAGTAACGCCTAGCGACGAAGGCTCCCGCCGCCAGGCGGGAGCCGCTTCGCCTGAGGGAGCGGGTTGATGTCGGTCACCAGCATGGACACCAGCTTCGGGTCGCGGTTGCGCGCCACCCTGTCGCCGCGGCTTCTCCTCTCGGAACTGCTGCTGAAGAAATGGTTCGAGCCGGTGATCCCTTTCACCGTGATGCTCGGGCTGGTGCTCTATTTCTGCGCGACGATACCCAATTACGCCGAGCTGCAGAACTTTGTGTCGTTGATGCGGCTCTATGCCGAGTTCGGCTTCGTCGCTCTCGGCCTGGCTTTCTGCGTCATCACCGGCGGCATCGACCTCAGCGTCGGC
>DATKQA010000436.1:0-4282 GCA_035523835.1 Candidatus Sulfotelmatobacter sp. | reverse complement strand
TGCCTTTCCAGCGCTTCGAGCGCATAGGCGGAACAGCTCGGCACATAGCGGCACTGGCCGCCGAAATAGGGCGATAGCACGAGCTGGTAGAGGCGCACCATGGTGCGGAGCGGCAGCGCCGTCCTGGTCATGACGTTCTGGTCCTTGCCGTCGCTGCCGCGGCGCCGGCTTCGCGCCATAGATGGAGGCGGCGGAGCGCCGTTTCCAGATCGCGGGTCAGGTCGGCGAAGGCGCGGGTCAGCGTGCCCTGGCGGCCGATCACCACGTAGTCGATCCCGGCTTCGGCATGGCCGGGCATGATCGCCGTCACTGCCGCCTTGAGCCGCCGGCGTGCCCGGTTGCGCTCGACCGCGCCGCCGATCTTGCGGCTGGCCGTGAAGCCGACCCGGAGCATGCCGGCGGCGCAGGCACCGTCCGGATTCGGCGCTGCCTGTAAAATCAGTCCTGGTGCTGCGCACCTCCGCCGCAAACCGGCGACGCGCAGGAAGTCAGCGCGCCGCTTCAGGCGCCCGATACGGGCGGCCATGGATCTATGCAGACAGTTTCTTACGCCCTCGGGCGCGCCGGGCTGCGATCACCTTGCGGCCGCCGACGGTCGCCATGCGGGCGCGGAAACCGTGTCGCCGCTTGCGCACGAGGGCGCTCGGTTGGTAGGTCCGTTTCACAACACCGCTCCGTGATTGGGGCCGGCCGATGGGCCGGAAAATCAAGCCACGGTGTATAGGGGCAGGCATCGGCGAAGTCAACCGGCGAAGCGGCCCTCTAGCAGTGTAAGTTCCTGCTATGTTCCGGATCGAATCCCGGCCGCCGCGCGTCATCGCGCGACCGCGACAATCGGGTGGCGGTCGGCCTGTGCGGCATCAAGCGCACTTGCATGACGGGCGGCAACCGCACCATGCTGCGCGCCGGCCGGGCCTTCGACAGGGCGGCCGGCTGGCGCCGGTGCGTACCGGCGGTGCAGGATTTTCGCTGCAGCGGCGTGAATTTCCGCATAGCCCTGCGTCTTGCGGTAGCATCCGGATATGCCAGAGACCAAGCGCACACGCCCCTCTCTGCTGCAGAGCCTGTCGACGCGGCTGCTGATCCTGACCATCGGCTTCGTCATGGTCAGCGAGGTGCTGATCTACGTGCCCTCGATGGCGCGTTTCCGCGTACGCTGGCTGGAGGAGCATATCAACGCGGCGCACATCGCCTCGCTGGCGCTGATCGAGGCGCCGCAGCATATGGTTTCGCCGAGCCTCAGGCGCATGCTGCTGCAAGGTGTCGGCGCCAGGGCGGTGGTCCTAAAGCTGCCCGAGACGCACTACCTCCTGCTGACCGACAACATGCCGGCGAAGGTGGATATCGTTGTCGATCTGCGCTCGACCATGATGTCCGACATGGTGGCCGACGCCTTCTCGGTGCTGTTCCACGGCGGCAACCGGGTGATGCGGGTGGTGGACAACGTGCCGCAAAGCCCCAATGCCAGCATCGAAGTGGTCATGGACGAAGCGCCGCTGCGGACGGCGATGTACGACTATTCCGTCCGCATCCTGACCCTCTCCGTCGTCATCTCGCTGATCACCGCGACCCTGCTCTATGGCACCTTGCGCTGGCTGCTGGTGCGGCCGATGCGGCAATTGAGCGAGAGCATCATCGCCTTCCGCCGCGCGCCGGAGGACGAGCAGCCGATTCCCGTGCAGACCGGCCGGCGCGACGAAGTCGGCCTGGCGCAGATCGAATTGGCGGAGATGCAGCGGGAACTGCGTGCCGCGCTCCGCCAGAAGTCGCGGCTCGCCGCGCTCGGCGCCGCGGTCAGCAAGGTCAATCACGACTTGCGCAACATTCTCGCCACCGCCCAGGTGGTGTCCGATCGCCTGACCGAATCCGACGATCCCGATGTCCGCCGACTCACGCCCCGGCTGATCGCCAGCATCGATCGCGCCATCAATCTCTGCAGCCGCACGCTGCGCTTCGGCAAGGCGGACGAGCCGCCGCCCGACCGCCAGCGCTTCCGGCTGGCTGGGCTGGTCGCGGAGGTCGGCGGCACCGTCGGCCTGCCCGGCGATGGCCGCATCGCATGGCTGAACGAGGTGGCGTCCGACCTTGAGATCTATGCCGATCGCGAGCAGCTCTTTCGCGTCTTTCTCAACCTAGGCCGCAACGCCGTGCAGGCGATTGCCGGCGAAGGCCGCATCGTCGTCTCGGCGAAATACAACGCCGATGTGCTGCAGATCAGCATCAGCGACACCGGCGGCGGCCTGCCCGACCGCGTGCGCGAGCATCTGTTCGAGCCCTTTGCCGGTGCCGGCCGCGCCGGCGGCACCGGGCTTGGCCTCGCCATTGCCCGTGACCTGATGCGCGGCCACGGCGGCGACATCCGCATTATCGAGACCGGACCCGACGGCACCTGCTTCCGGCTCGAACTGCCGAACGCGCAACCCAAGTACCAGTTGTTCGGCGCGCTGCGGGAGCCGTGAAAAAGCCCCGCCGGTCAGGCGGGGCTGATGATTTTGCGCGGTTTCAGCGGGCGTTGGCTTCGCGTACGTTGATGCGGGAAATCTTGGTGCCTTCCAGGCTGACGCCGAGCATCAGCCCCTGCTGATCGAAGATGAAGGCATAGGCATCGTCCTTCAGGGTCGAAGTCGAGAAGTTGGCCGCGACGCCCTGGTTCACCACCACGACCGTCGGCCCGACACCGATCTCCAGGCCGTGCGTGCGATGGATATAGTGCACCGCCTTGTCGGACATCAGGAACACGGCATAGCCGTAGGATTGGCCTCCGGCTTGCAGACCCCAGGAGCCGGTAAGGGAATTGTAGTATTCGACCTTCGGGCCTTCCTTGAGCTCACCCTCGCCATAGGCCGCACCGAAAATCAGGCCGGCCTTGACGATGTTCGGGAATATCAGGACGGCCCGGGCCCTTCGCGCCAGTTCGCGGGCGGCGGGATTGTGCCGATAGAGAAGCTGGAGCGCATGCTCGGAGTCGCGATTGAGGTCCTGTGCGGTCGCCGCTTTCGCCGGGGCGAGCGCGGCTGTCGACATGACCGTTGCCGTGGCGAGGGAGGCCGCCAGGAAGATGTTTCGCATGGTCTTCATTGTCCGTTCCTATTCTGATTCTGGGCTGGCAGATAGAACCGCTTCGAACATGTCCCGGCAGGTGGAACGCGCCTGCCCGCCGAACGATCCCGATAGCCGGGGCGATTTCGCCGGCTTGCGAGGGCAAGTGTCCAGGAACGTACAAAGAACATAGATGGGGAACGCCGGCTGACGGCCTCGGCTTCTATCTCCGATTACCGACACGGAACGGAGGCGCCATGCGGAACCACCGATTGGCTATCGCGCTTGCGCTGCTTTTGGCCACGACCGCAGCGGGAACGGTTCAAAGCGCCGGCCAGGGCAGCAGCGGCGCGGTCATGGGCGTGCCGTCGAAGGGATCGCTCAAGGAGCCTGGCAGTGACAGCCCTGACATCGGCGGCGCGTCGAACAGCGACGTCAATGGCTCGCCGGAACAGCCCATGGCGAACGTCTGCCCCAAGCCGACGCCGGCGCCCGGCATGACCACGGCCGAGCAGCGCCATGAGAACCGCCAGTGCCGATCGCCCCGGGACGCCGCGCGCTGATGCCAGCGGGACGCGATTAAGCCAACCTTAACCGAGCCTCTGCTGTGATGAGGCGGCCCGCAAGGCCGGGTTCTCCTCATCGGCAGGGTCGTAATCGTGCGACGGTTTGGCTGCATCTTCGCTCTGGCGTTCCTGCTCGGCGGCTTGAGCGGCTGCACCTCGCTGGCGGTCGAAACCGCGGAAAAGAAACTGTCGCAATGGACCGATGCGCAATGCAGCTACGCGCACGTCCTGGTCGGCGAGCCCTATTGCATCAAGCCGACGGAAGCCAAGGCGCGCCCGCCGCTCTATTGCTTCCATACCCTCGGCGACGTGGATTGCTACGCCACGGCCGATCCCTATCACATCAATCCCTCGGGCCGCAGCCTGCAGGCGCCGCCCTTGGCGACGCCGGCGCCCGATGCAGCCGCCGCGGCGCCGCAGCCGCAGGCAAGCGCGGCGCCCTAGCCGGTCGCGGACTTCTTTATCCCCGGCGATGGTGCTACCGTTCGCTCGAGGCGACGGGGAGCATCGGCCATGGCAGCACAAGTCGTCACCGTGGCGCAGCAGAAGGGCGGCGCCGGCAAGACCACCCTGGCGCTGCACCTGGGCGTCTGTTGGGCCGGGCAGGGCCACCGGGTGGCGCTGCTCGACATCGACCCGCAGGGTAGCCTGACCGACTGGTTCCGGCTGCGCGAGCA
>DATKQA010000435.1:0-4060 GCA_035523835.1 Candidatus Sulfotelmatobacter sp. | reverse complement strand
CGCCGATCGAGTTCACCAAGAACCTGTCCTGCCCGCTGCTCGGCCTGTTCGGCAACGAAGACCGTGCGCCGACGCCAGAGCAGGTGAACCGGCACGAGGCCGAGCTGAAGAAACACGGCAAGCAATACGAGTTTCACCGCTATGACGGCGCCGGGCACGGTTTCTTCTACTACGACCGGCCGATGTATCGGATCGAACAGGCGCTCGACGGCTGGCACAAAGTCTTTGCCTTCCTGCGGAAGCATCTGTCGGCCTAGCCGCCGGCATGTGCACATCGATCGTCGAGGTTGTCGGCACCGAGGGCGCCGGCAAGGGCGGTGACGGATGGTTCAAGCTGACCCATGCGGTGGTGTCCTATGACCATCCGCATCATGCCCTGCTGGAAGAGGCCATCGTCATCGACTTCCTCAACAGTGGCCTCGGACCGGATGCGCGGGTTGCCGTCGAAATCACGCTGCAGTCGGCCAAGGCGCTGAGCGAAGCGCTCGCGAAGGCGATTGCGGCGGCCGAAATCGAGGAAAGCGCGCGATTGCGCGCCTCGTGAAGCTGATGGGGCGACAAGCTCATGCAGATCGTCGACGCGCAAATTCACCTGTGGGGCACCGGCCTGCCGAGCAACCTGTCGCACCGGCAAGTGACGGCCTTCACGCCGGAGGAGGCGATCGGCTTGATGGATGAAGGCGGCGTCGATGCCGCGGTCATTCATCCGCCGGGGTGGGATCCGGGCTCGACCGACATGGCATTCCGCGCGGTGCGGGACTATCCCGGCCGTTTCGCCATCATGGGTTCCTTGCCGCTCGATCAGGCGGCTTCGCGCGAGCGCATCGCCCGCTGGCGCGACCAGCCGGGCATGCTCGGGCTGCGCTATGTGTTCCTGCACGATCCGGCGCGGCAATGGCTGCATGAGGGCCGGCTGGAGTGGCTGTGGGCGGCGGCGGAAGCGGCCGGTGTGCCGATCGCCATGCTGGCAACGGATTCGCTGAAGGAACTCGGCAGCGTCGCCGAGCGCCATCCGGGACTGCGCCTGACGATCGATCATCTCGGCGGGCGCGGCGGCCTGACCACGCTGAAGGACGCCGCGGCCATGACCCACATGCCGGAGCTTCTGGCCCTGGCCAAATTCCCCAACGTGGCGGTCAAGGCGACCGGCGCGCCGGGCTATTCCAGCGAGGCCTATCCCTTTCCGGCGATGCATGTGTGGTTGCGGCAGATCTACGACGCCTTCGGTCCCGAGCGCATGTTCTGGGGCACCGACATCACCAAGATGCCCTGCTCCTGGCGGCAATGCGTGAGCATGTTCACCGAAGCGCTGCCATGGCTCGGCGAGCGGGACAAGCAACTCGTCATGGGCGAGGCGCTCTGTACCTGGTGGGGCTGGAACCGGGCGGCCTGAAATGCGCCAGCGAGAGCTCCATAGCGAAACCGGCAATACGCACTGCGACCATGAGGTGATCGTCGCCGGGGCCGGGCCGGTCGGGCTGACCCTGGCGATCGATCTCGGCCGCCGCGGCGTCCGATGCCTGTTGATGGAGCGCAGCGCAACCACGCTGCCTTACCCTAAGATGGACCGCTCGAACGCCCGTACCATGGAATTCTATCGCCGCATCGGCATCGCCGATCGGGTTCGCGAACTCGGTTATCCGCCGGATAATCCGATGGATGTTTTCGTCGTCACCCGGCTGTGCGACCCGCCGATTCTCGTGCTGCCCTATCCTTCGGTGGCGGAAGCCCGGAGGCAGATCGCCGCTTGCCGCGACGGTTCCCTGCCGCTCGAACCCTATCAGCTCGTCTCCCAGAACAAGCTCGAACCGCTGCTCAAGGAGGTTGCCGAGGCGACGCCTGACGTCACCGTGCGCTACGGGCTCGAACTGGTCGATTTCGCCCAGGACGCGGCGGGAGTGACCGTTGTCGCCCGCCGGCTCGACGGCGGCGAGGAGAGGTTTCGCTGCGCCTATCTGGCCGGCTGCGACGGCGGCACCAGCACCGTGCGCAAGAAGCTCGGCATCAGGCTGCAAGGCCGCGGCGCGATCCGCGAGTTGTGCCAGGTCATCTTCAAGTCGACGGACCTTTACGAGAAAATCCCGATCGGCAAGGGCCGGCACTACAACTTCACCCACCCGACCGTCTCGACGCTGGTGGTGCAGGGCTGCCGCACAGAATTCACTCTGCATACCGCGCTGCCCCCGGATACCGACTTCATGCCGATCATCCGCGATCTCGTCGGCTTTCCCTGCGAGGTCGAGATCACCCATGTGGTGCCGTGGCGGCACCATCTGTTGATCGCGGAGCGCTATCGCGACGGCCGTGTATTCCTGGCCGGCGACGCCGTGCACTTGGTGATTCCCTCCGGCGGCCTCGGCATGAACTCGGGCGTCGGCGACGCCTTCGACCTCGCCTGGAAACTCGCCGGCGTGATCAGGGGTTGGGGCGGCGCCGGCCTGCTCGACGCTTATGAGAGTGAGCGGCGGCCGGTCGGTATCCGCAATGTCGAAGCGGCCGGTTGGGCGGCCGAGGCGGTGCCGGTCTGGCGGCGGCTCATTGCTCCCGGAATCCGCGACGCTACGCCGGCAGGAGAGGCGTTGCGTGCAGCCGTCGCCGAATCGGCCAAGGTCAACCAGCGGCGCATGCACGACATGCGCGGGGTCGAGTTCGGTTATTCCTATGCCGGTTCGCCGCTCGTCACCGACGAACCGGGCAACATCGCCGGATGGGACACCTGCATTTATACGCCGCACGCCCGGCCGGGCGTGCGCATTCCGCACATGTGGCTCTCCGATGGCCGCGCGCTGCAGGACGTGCTTGGCGATGGCTATACGCTGCTCGACCTCGCCGGCCGCTCGGAGACGGCGCCGCTCGAACGCGCCTTTGCCGCCCTGGGCACGCCGCTCGACGTGCTGCGGCGCGACGAGCCGGCGCTGCGGCGCGTCTACGGCGCCTCGCTCCTGCTGCTGCGCCCCGATCTGCATGTCGCCTGGCGCGGCGAGGGGATGCCGGATGATCCGCCGGCGCTGACCGCACGGGTGACCGGCCATGGATCGGCGCCATTCAATGTCAAAGAGGAATGTCATGTCTGAAACCGAAGCTCTGCTGGCCTCGCTCGGGCTGACGGACGTCGCGGCCAAGGACGCCGACTTGATCGTGCGTTCGCCGATCGATGGCGCGCAGATTGCGGCGCTGAAGAGCGCCGACCCGGCCGAGATCGACGCCCAGATCGCGCGCGCCGACCAGGCTTTTCGCTCCTGGCGTCAGGTGCCGGCGCCGCGGCGCGGCGAGCTGGTCCGGTTGTTCGGCCAGGAATTGCGCGAGGCGAAGGCGGCGCTGGGCCGGCTGGTCACCCTGGAGGCCGGCAAGATCACCGAGGAGGGTCTCGGCGAAGTCCAGGAAATGATCGACATCTGCGATTTTGCCGTCGGCCTGTCGCGCCAACTCTATGGCCTGACCATCGCCTCCGAGCGGCCGGGCCATCGCATGATGGAAACCTGGCATCCGCTGTCGGCCATCGGCGTGATCACGGCCTTCAACTTCCCCGTGGCCGTCTGGTGCTGGAACGCGGCCCTGGCCCTGGTTGCCGGCGACCCCGTGGTCTGGAAGCCCTCGGAGAAGACGCCGCTGACGGCGCTTGCCTGCAAATCCCTGTTTGCCAGGGCGGCCGAGCGGTTCGGCCAGGCGCCGGACGGCCTGGTCGAGGTTGTGCTCGGCGGGCGGCAGGCTGGCGAACAGATCGCCGCCGACCGGCGCCTGTCGCTGATCAGCGCGACAGGTAGCTGCAACATGGGCCGGGCACTGGCACCCGTCGTGGCCGCGCGCATGGGCCGCTGCCTGCTGGAGCTCGGCGGCAACAACGGCATGATCGTCGCGCCGTCCGCCGATCTCGACCTGACGGTGCCGGCGGTGACCTTCGCCGCCGTCGGCACCGCCGGCCAGCGCTGCACGACGTTGCGACGGCTGATCGTGCATCGGAGCGTCCATGACCAGCTCCTCGATCGGTTGAAGCCGATCTATCAGACGATCCGCGTTGGCGATCCTCGCCAGGCGGGCACCCTGGTCGGGCCCCTGATCG
>DATKQA010000434.1:0-2743 GCA_035523835.1 Candidatus Sulfotelmatobacter sp. | reverse complement strand
CAGGCCGACGACAATTCCGGCGTCGAGATCTGGTCGGCCGGCGGGCGCACGCCGGCGCTGATATGGGCGCATGTGCCGACGCAATACGCGCTCTATTATTTCGTCGACTGGCAGGGCGACAGGGAGGTCGCCATCGAGGTGGCGACCTATGTCGATCACCGGCTGCAGCGCCTGCCGGCGCATGTGCTGCGGCGCGGCGGCGAATGGATGCTGCAGGGACCGGCGGAATCGTCGCAATATTGAGGCCGGCAAAGCGGAGGTCACGCCATGGCACCGTCGCGGACAGACAATGCCGATCCGGCCAATCCCATGGGCACCGACGGCTTCGAGTTCGTCGAATATACCGCGCCCGAGCCGCAGGCGCTCGCGGCGCTGTTCGACCGCATGGGCTTCAGCGCCGTGGCGCGCCACCGCTCCAAGGACGTGACGCTCTATCGCCAGGGCGACGTCAATTTCATCGTCAACGGCGAGCCGGAGAGCTTCGCCCAGGCCTTCGCCCGCGTGCACGGGCCGAGCGTCTGCGCCATCGCCTTCCGCGTGCGCAACGCCGCCCGCGCCTTCGAGCGCGCGGTCAAGCTCGGCGCCCGGCCGTTCCAGGGCAAGATCGGGCCGATGGAGCTGAACATCCCGGCGATCCACGGCATCGGCGGCTCGCTGATCTACCTGGTCGACCGCTATGGCCCGCGCGGCTCGATCTACGATGTCGATTTCGAGCCGCTGCCCGGCGCAGAGCCCGATCCGGAGGGCGTCGGCCTCATCGGCATCGACCATCTCACCCACAACGTGCATCGCGGCCGCATGGCCGAGTGGGCCGATTTCTACACGCGGCTGTTCAATTTCCGCGAGATCAAATATTTCGACATCGAGGGCAGGCTGACCGGGCTGCGCTCCAAGGCGATGACCAGCCCGTGCGGCAGGATCCGCATCCCGATCAACGAGAGCGCCGACGACAAGTCGCAGATCGCCGAATATCTCGCCGCCTATCACGGCGAGGGCATCCAGCATATCGCGCTGGCGACCGGCGACATCTACGACACGGTCGATGCGCTGCGCCGGGCCGGCGTCGCCTTCCAGGACGTGCCGGATACCTATTACGAGCAGGTCGAGGCGCGCCTGCCGGGCCATGGCGAGGACCTGGCGCGGCTGGCGGCGAACCGCATCCTGATCGACGGCGCGCCGACCCGCGAGGGCGGCCGGCTGCTGCAGATCTTCACCCAGACGGTGATCGGGCCGATCTTCTTCGAGGTGATCCAGCGCAAGGGCGACGAGGGCTTCGGCGAAGGCAATTTCAAGGCGCTGTTCGAATCGATTGAACTGGACCAAATCCGCCGCGGTGTGCTGAAGTCCTGAGCACGATCTTTCCAGCAAATCGGGGGATTCATGAGCAAGCCGATCAACGTGCTCGCCTTCTGCGGCTCGCTGCGCAAGGCGTCCTACAACCGCATGGCGCTGAAGGTGGCGATCGCCGAGGCGCCGGCCGGCATGAGCATCGGCGAGGCCGAGATCGGCCACCTGCCGCACTACAACGCCGACATCCAGGCCGCCGGCTTCCCGGCAGCCGTGACCGAACTCGCCGGCCGGATCGCGGCGGCCGATGCGCTGCTGTTCGCCACGCCGGAATACAACTACTCGATGCCGGGCGTGCTGAAGAACGCCATCGACTGGGTCTCGCGCGTGCCGAACCAGCCCTTCGCCGGCAAGCCCGCCGCCATCCTCGGCGCCACCATGGGCCTCACCGGCACGGTCCGCGCGCAACTGCACCTGCGCCAGAGCATGATCTTCCTCAACATGCTGCCGGTGAACAAGCCGGAGGTGCTGATCGCCCAGGCGCAGAACAAGTTCGACGCCGAGGGCAAGCTCGCCGACGAGGTGACGCGCGGCCTGATCCGCGACCTGATGGCGGCGCTCGCCGCCTGGACGGAGCGGCTGCGCGGCGGCTGACGGCGGCGGCGCGGCCGGCGGCATGATCGCGAGCGTCGCGGCGGCGGCCTACGCGGCTGCTTCGCTGTTCGTCGCCGGCATGGTCAAGGGCGTGGTCGGCCTCGGCCTGCCGCTGGTCGCCCTGCCGCTGCTGACCGTGGCGATCGGCCTCAAGGGCGGCATCAGCACCTTGATCGTGCCGACCTTGGCGTCCAACGCCGTGCAGGCGATCCAGGGCGGCCGCCTGCTGCGCACGGCGCGGCGCTTCTGGCCGGTCTATCTGCCGCTGCTGGTCTGCAGCTTCCTCGGCTCGCAGGCGCTGGTGCTGCTGCCCGAGCGGACGATGGAGGCGGTGCTCGGCTGCCTCGTCATCACCGTGCCGCTCGTCTCGCATTTCCAGCCCCAGTTGCGCATCAGCCCGGCGCAGGAGCGCTGGCTCGGTCCCCTGATCGGCGGCGTGAGCGGGCTGCTCGGCGGCGCCACCTCGCTCTACGGCCCGCCGATCATGCTCTTCCTGTCCGGCCTGAAGCTCGGCAAGGACGATTTCGTCGTCGCCATCTCGCTGATCTTCCTGGTCGGCACCATCGGCCTCGGCGGCGGCCTGCTCAATTTCGGCGTCGCCCAGCCGCGCGACCTCGCCTGGTCGGTGCTCGCCTGCGCGCCGATGTTCCTCGGGCTGCTGGCCGGACAGCGGGTGCGCGCCCGGCTCGACGAGCGCCGCTTCGGCCACGCACTGCTCGCAGTCTATCTCGCCGCCGGCGCCAGCTTCCTGTTCAAGGCCTTCGCCTGAACGCGCCGCGGCATGCCGGCGCGCTGCGACCAT
>DATKQA010000433.1:0-3475 GCA_035523835.1 Candidatus Sulfotelmatobacter sp. | reverse complement strand
CGCCGAACTCGGCCTCGGGGAAGGCTTCCGACACGCACTTGATCTCCTGCAGCAGCGCCACGTCGGGCGCGGCCTCGCGCAGCCACCGGACGACGTTCGGCAGCCGCGCCTTCACCGAGTTCACGTTCCAGGTGGCGATCTTCATGAATGCGATCAGAAAAACGAAAGGCCCGGTCAGGCCGGGCCTCTATCTAGCATATGCCCGGCGCCGCTCACACCGCAAAGGACGAGCCGCAGCCGCACTTGGAAGTTGCATTCGGATTCTTGATCTGGAACGAGGCGCCGATCATGTCCTCGACGAAATCGACTTCCGCGCCCTTCATGAACTCGACCGACATGGCATCGACCAACACGGTGATGCCGTCGCGCTCGACCGCAATATCATCCTCGTTGCGCACGTCATCGAGAGTGAAGCCATATTGGAACCCGGAGCAGCCGCCGCCGGAGACGGCGATACGCAGCATCATGTTGGGATTGCCGTCGTCGCGCAGGATCTCGGCGATGCGCTTGGCTGCGTTCGGCGTCACCGAGATCGTCGGCTGGTCCGCGAGCTGAACCTCGCTCATGGTGATTCCCTCAAGGATGACAGCAGCTTAAAGCCAAACACCCAGGCCCGGGGACAGCCCGCTCGGGCGGCCCTTTCCCTTGTGGGTAATGTAGGAATTCGCGCTCGAATGTCAATTTCGGTTGCGCCGGCCTTGCGGCCCGATGATGCGGACATTAGTGTCCCCGCCACCGGCAGCGGTCTTGGTTATGAATCTATTTACCCTGTTTCGTCAGCGGATTCTGGCCGCGGTCGCGACATTGGCGGCGGACGGCGCCTTGCCGGCGGGACTCGACGTGTCGGCGGTGACGGCGGAGCCGCCGCGCGACGCCGGCCACGGCGATGTCGCCACCAATGTCGCCATGGCGCTGGCCAAGCCGGCGCGCATGAAGCCGCGCGACATCGCCGAAAAGATTTTGCCGCTGCTGCAGCGCGAACCGGCGGTCGCGGGTGCGGCGATTGCCGGTCCCGGCTTCATCAATCTGCGCCTGGCCGATGCCTTCTGGCACGAGCGGCTGGCGGAGATTCTCACCGCCGGCTGGCGCTACGGCGATTCGATGCTCGGCGGCGGCGCCAGGGTCGATGTCGAATATGTCTCCGCCAATCCGACCGGCCCGATGCATATCGGCCATTGCCGCGGCGCGGTATTCGGCGACGGGCTCTGCAATCTCCTGATCAAGGCCGGCTTCGAGGTGTGCCGCGAATACTACATCAACGATGCCGGCGCGCAGGTGGACGTGCTGGCGCGCTCGACCCACCTGCGCTACCGCGAGGCGCTCGGCGAGACCATCAGCATCCCCGACGGCCTCTATCCCGGCGACTATCTGAAGCCGGTCGGTGCGGCCATCGCGGCGCGTGACGGCGGCAAGTGGCTGCGCGTGCCGGAGGAAGCCTGGCTGGCGCCGTTTCGCGGCTTCGCCGTCGAGGCGATGATGGCGCTGATCCGCGAGGATCTCGCCGCGCTCGGCATTCGCCACGATGTCTTCACCTCGGAGCGGCGCCTGCACGAAGAGGGCAAGGTGCAGCACGCGCTCGACACCCTGCAGGCGCGCGGACTGGTCTATCGCGGCGTGCTGGAGCCGCCGAAGGGCAAGAAGCCCGACGATTGGGAACCGCGTGAGCAGCTTCTCTTCCGCGCCACCCGCTTCGGCGACGATGTCGATCGGCCGTTGCAGAAGTCGGACGGTTCCTGGACCTATTTCGCCGCCGATATCGCCTGCCATCTCGACAAGTTCGAGCGCGGCTATCCGGCGATGATCGATGTCTGGGGCGCCGACCATGGCGGCTACGTCAAGCGCATGCAGGCGGCGGTACAGGCGCTGGCCGGCGCCGGCGAAGCGACGCTCGACGTGAAGATCTGCCAGCTCGTCAATCTGATGGACGGCGGCCAGCCGGTGAAAATGTCGAAGCGCTCCGGCAGCTTCGTCACCTTGCGCGACGTGGTGGACGAAGTCGGCAAGGACGTGGTGCGCTTCATCATGCTGACACGCAAAAACGACGCGCCGCTCGATTTCGACTATGCCAAGGTGACCGAGCAGTCGAAGGACAATCCGGTCTTCTACGTGCAGTATGCCCATGCCCGCGCCCATTCGGTGCTGCGCAACGCGGCGGCCGAGCTCCAGGGCGCCGACCTTTCGCCGGAGGCGCTGGCGCGCAGCGACCTCGGACGCCTTGATCACGGCGCGGAGCTCGCGCTGCTGAAGCTGATGGCGAGCTGGCCGCGCGTCGTCGAGTCGGCGGCGGAAGCGCACGAGCCGCACCGCGTCGCCTTCTATCTCTACGAGCTGGCTGCGGCGTTTCATGGCCTGTGGAATCTCGGCAAAGAGAACGCTTCCCTGCGGTTCATCGTCGCCGAGGATCGCGCGCTGACGCTCGCCCGCTTGGCATTGACGCGGGCTTTGGCTACGGTCATCGCCTCTGGCTTGGCTGTCATCGGCGTGCAGCCGGTGGAGGAGATGCGTTGAATGACGAATGACGATCTGCCGACCGGCGAACTGCTCGAGGAATTGCCGGTGCCGCGCAAGCGGCACGGCGGCCTCATCGTCACCGCGGCGATCCTGGTCATCTTCGGCGTCGTCATCTGGTACGTCTATCAGCGCGCGACCCAGCCGGGCGAATCGGGCGCGCCGCCGCTGATCAAGGCGGACCAGGGCCCGGTGAAGGTGCCGCCCCAGAATCCCGGCGGCATGCAGGTGCCGAACCAGGACAAGACCATCTACGACCGGCTCGGCAACAACGGCGACAAGAACGCCTCGGTTGAGAAGCTGCTGCCGCCGCCGGAGGCGCCGAAACCGGAAGCGCCCCTGCCGCCGGCCGGTTCGCCCGGCGCCGCGCGCGCGGTGCAGGCCGCGCCTCTGCCGCCGCCGGGCAATCCGCCGCCCGGCGCGACGGCGGCGATCGCGACCCCGGCGTCGCCGGCCGGCACCCCGACGCCGCCGGCGCCGTCCGCGCTGGAGAAGCCGACGCCGCCGGGGGCCGGCGCGCCGTCGAACATGGCGGCATCCCAGGCGCCTGCCGCCCCGGCATCGCCTTCGTCACCGACGCCGGCGGCCTCGTCCTCGCCGCCCGCCGCGGCGCCGAAGACGGCGGCGATCGCGCCCAAGACCGCGCCGTCGCCGGCGGCGAAACCGGTCGCCGTGCCCTCGACCAGCGCGGCGGCGCCGGGAACGCCGCGCGTGCAACTCGGCGCCTTCAAGGAAGTGGCGGATGCGGAAAAGACCTGGCATCGCCTGTCGCAAAAATATGCCGATCTGCTCGGCGGTCTCTCGCCGAGCATCATCCGCGTCGACCTCGGCGCCAAGGGCATCTACCAGCGCCTGCAGGTCGGGCCGCTCGCCGATCACGCCGCCGCCGTGGCGCTGTGCGAGAAGCTGAAGGCACGCCAGCAGGATTGCCTTGTCCCGCGCTGAACGGGCGGCCCACAAAGCGGTC